>JACOTM010000071.1 GCA_016178305.1 Flavobacteriia bacterium
AGAAGTAGCAAAATACGAATTAGGTGAAGATTTTTCAATCGACACAGGTGTTGAGTTTGGAAGACTTTATAGAAAGGATGGAAATTGGAAATTTGAAGCATCTGGAATTGGTTACAAGGCTGATTTAGGATTCTTTTTAGAAAAATATTATAACGGAACTATTATAAAATAACCTAATTAAATGGCAATTAATTTACAAAAAGGTCAAACTATTGATCTAAGAAAAAATGATAGAGGGGAAGATATATACGATCTTTCACAAGTTACTATTGGACTTGGTTGGGATGTTAAACAAATAAAAACTGGTTTTTTGGGTAAACTATTAGGTGGTAAAGAAGAAGAATATGATTTAGATGCCGTTGCATTCTTATTGGACTCTAATGGAAAAATAGCAAATTTAGGAAGAACAATTACTAGAGGTAATCAGCAAATGGGTCTTTTTGAAGGAGATATAATTTTTTTTAATTCACTAAAACATCCATCTGGTCAAATATGGTTAACAGGGGATAATAGAACAGGTGAAGGAGATGGTGATGATGAACAAATCATAGTACGTTTAAACACTTTAGATGAAAAATACCAAAAAATAATATTTCTTGTAACTATCTATCAAGGTAGACAAAATAATCAGCATTTTGGAAAAGTTGAAAATGCTTTCATTCGAGCGGTTGATGCAAGAGGTAAAGAAATTGCAAAATATAGTTTATCTGGTAATGAATCTATGAATGGTAAGTGTTCAATGGTATTTTCAGAATTATATAGACATAATGGAGATTGGAAATTTAGAGCTATCGGAGAACCACATACTACAGATTCATTTATAGATTTATTAAAACCTTACACTTACCAATAATGAGAAAATTACCTGTATATCTATTATTAGACTGTTCTGGGTCAATGATGGGAGAGCCAATTGAGGCTGTTAAAAATGGAGTTCAAGTAATGGTTAGTACTTTACGTAATAATCCACAAGCTATTGAGACAGCATTTATTAGCATAATAACATTTGATAGTTCTGCAAGACAAATAATACCATTAACGGAATTATCAAATTTTCAAATGAAAGATATCCAAGCAACCGGGACAACATCTTTAGGAGAAGCATTGAAAGTATTATCTAATTCTATTGATACTGAAGTTGCCAAAACAACGCCAGAAACAAAAGGTGATTGGAAACCTCTAGTTTTTATTATGACTGATGGAATGCCAACTGATGATTGGAAAAGTGGTTTAGCTGAATTTCAGAAAAGAAAAACTGGAATTGTCGTTGCTTGTGCTGCTGGCAATAATGCAGACTCAGAAGCATTAAAAGCTATTACTGACAATGTAGTAAGTTTAGCTACTGCTGATACTCAAAGTATTGGGAAATTTTTTCAATGGGTAACTGCTTCAATCGGGGTTTCATCAACAAAAGTAGAAGATAGTGGTAAAGAAGTTGGCGGTTTAAATGAATTACCACCTCCACCATCTGAATTGAATATTGTTGTATAAGATTTAATTTGATAATGAGAAGATTACCTGTTTACTTTCTATTAGATACATCGGGGTCTATGTATGGAGAACCTATTCAAGCTTTAAATAATGCGTTGAGTGGAATGATACATTCTTTAAGAACTGATGCACAGGCACAAGAGACATTATGGATTAGTATTGTAACATTTGAAAGAGAAGTCAAGGAAATTGTACCTTTGATTGATTTACAATCTTTTCAATTGCCAGAAATTACTTGTCCTCAAAGCGGACCTACTTTTACAGGGAAAGGTTTAGAAATTATTCATCAAAAGGTTACAAATGAAATTCGTAAAGGTTCACCAGAACAAAAAGGTGATTGGCGACCTTTATTATTTGTGTTTACAGATGGTAAACCAAGTGATTTACAATTATATCGTGAAATGATTCCAAAAGTGAAATATTTAAATTTTGGAACAATAATAGGCTGTGCTGCTGGAAAATTAGCAGATGATTCGATGTTAAAAGAATTATGCGATACGGTTGTTCATATTGATACAGCTGATTCAACAACTTTAAGACAATTTTTTAAATGGGTTTCTGATACGATAGAGCAAGGGAATAAAAGTATGGGAACAACAGATCAAGTTAATTTACCGCCAGCACCAAGTCAAGAATTTATTATTATATAAGAATGAACGAAGAAAACTACATTAAACAAAAAGCAAAAAAAGATGTAATATTTGGCTCTTTATGGTTGGTAGGAGGTTTAGTATTTACCTTTGCTGAGATTGGTTATATTTTTTGGGGAGCTATAGTATTTGGCGGTATTCAATTGTTTAAAGGTATATCAAATTTATAATATGTTTAAAATAATATTAGATATATTAGTTATAGGTCTCTTTTTATACTCTAAACTTTTACCCTATAAGGATCGATTACATTCAAAATATAAAAGGATATTTTCTTTTTTTGATAAACTCTTTAATCCAATTTTATTTTTTCTAAAAAAATATATTAAGCCCTTTGAAGTAGGGCAAAGTATATCAATTGATATGTCGCAAATATTTCTTTTAACCTTATTTCTCTTATTAATGAGTATCTAACAAATTAATTCAAAAAACATGAGTAGAAGATTACCAATTTATTTTTTAATAGATATATCCGAATCTATGGTTGGAGAACCAATTCAGCAAGTTGAAGAAGGTATAGCAACTATAATCCAAACATTAAAAACGGATCCAAATGCTTTAGAAACAGTATGGATTTCAATTATAATTTTTGCTGGACAACCAAAAACATTGGTACCACTTCAAGAAATAATAACTTTTTATCCGCCAAGATTTCCAATTGGGGGAGGAACTTCATTAAGCAAAGGCCTTGGCCATTTAATGTATGAATTAAGAAAAAATCAAATTTTAACTACACCAGAAAAAAAAGGTGATTGGAAACCAATTGTCTTCTTGTTTACAGACGGAGTACCGACTGATGATAGTAAAAAAGCTATAGAAGAATGGAAACAAAATTGGCAAAGAAGTGCAAATATGGTAGCTGTATCTTTTGGAGATGAAACAGATACAAAATTATTAGGCGAATTAACTGAAAATGTTTTACACTTTAAAAATGCTGATAAAGATGCCTATAAACAATTCTTTAGATGGGTTACTGATTCAATTAAAACAAGTTCAGAAAGTGTTGAAAATAATTCAACGGGCTTTGAATTATCAAAAATTGACGGTGATACTTTGTCAAAAATTGACTTAACAAAAAATGAAAATAATCCTTATATAGATAATAATTACGTTGTTTTATCTGCAAAGTGTCAAAATACTAAAAGGCCTTATTTAATGAAATACAAGAGAAATATTTCATCAAATAATTTTTCAGGACTTGAATTAAATACTCTTGCATATCGCTTAGTTGGTGCATATCAGGTCGATAATACATACTTTGAGTTATCAGATGATTCTGTTATAAATTTAAAAATTAATACAAACGAATTAATTGGAGCTCCAACTTGTCCTTGTTGTGGAAATCAATTTGCATTTGCTGCATGCCAATGTGGAAAAATTCATTGTATTGGTGAAGAAGATATTAGTGAATGTCCATGGTGTGGAAATCAAGGTAGATACGGCGCATCTAGTGAAGGTGGTTTTGATGTTAATAGAACTCAAGGGTAATGAGTGCTTCAAATTATATTTTATCTCTTTTGGAAAACAAAAAAATAATATCAGCGGATATAGTTTCAGATTTTATAAAAGCCTTTTCTGAAGATAAAGAGAATATAAGTTTAGCAGAACAGATAATTCAAAATCAAAATTTAATAATGATGAATTTTAAATTAAAATCAAGAATTGAAGACATTAAAAGGTTATCTATTCCGTTAAAAAATGGAACAGTTGGCAAAGATTTTAAAAGCGTAATAAATTATGATGATTTAAATTTATCGGATTTAATTTTTACAGAATTTAGAGGCTTAGAAGAAATTGGATTAAAATATAATGAAATAGAAGACTCTATAGAAGGAAATCCTATTCAAAGTGGTGATCATAATATTCAATTATTATTTCGTATTGATGGCGAAAATGAAGATTCAGAATTAAATATCAAAGAGTTTTCAATTATTATCAATCCCGATCCTAAATCATTATGGAAAGATATTGAAAGTGATAAAAATGATCCTTTTTGGAAAGATGATAATGTTTCAACCGTTGATATTGTTGGAGAGAAGAAAATTGTAATTGCATCTAAAAGAGGTCGAAGTCATGCAAATGTAGGTTCTTTTAGAGATGATGATTTTGCGTATAAATACTTTAACAATTCTGGATGGACTGTAGTTGCAGTTAGTGATGGTGCAGGAAGCTATTCTTTATCAAGAAAGGGTTCAGAAATTGCTTGTAATGCAGTTGTAGAATATTTTGAAAAGCATTCGGATATTGATCTACATAAAGATTTTGAAGATAAATTATTAGAATTTGATATGTCAAGAGATGAGGTATTATTAAATGAGATACAAATTCTTGCAAAAAAAAACTTATACAAAGCGACTGTTTTTGCTCATAATGAGATTAAAGAATTCGCTGATAAATTAGCAATTGAAAAACCTGAATTATTCAATAATCCAAAAGCAAAATCTCCTATAGATTATTTTCATTCAACTTTAATTTTTACACTTTTTAAAAAATTTGATTTTGGTTATCTAGTGTTGACATTTGGTGTTGGAGATTGCCCAATTGCGATAGTTAACAAAGATAAGACGATTACTTCTTTAATGAATTGGTTAGATGTTGGAGAATTTGGAGGAGGAACGCGTTTTATAACGCAGCCAGAAATTTTCCATTCAGAAAGTAATCCAATGGCAACACGTTTTAATTTTCAAATTTTCCCGGATTTTAGTTATTTATTTTTAATGACAGATGGGATTTACGACCCAAAATTTGTGGTAGAAGCTAATCTTGAGAAAAATGAAAAGTGGCAGGAGTTTATTTCTGATTTAGAGGGAAATAATGATGATAAATCAAAAGTGAATTTTAATTATGCTAATGAAGAAATAGATATTGAACTTTCTAAATGGATGGATTTTTGGAGCCCAGGTAATCACGATGATAGAACATTAGCAATAATTTATTAAGATGAGTACGAAGAGTGTAAATTCAATCATCACCCAAGGAAAATCTTATCAATATGTTGATAATGGTGAACCAATGAGAGGAGGAATGAAGGATGTGTATTTCAGTCCTGATAGAAGTTATGTCGTTGCTTTCTATAGAAATCAGCAAGATTTTAATTCCAAAGAACGACTAAAAAGAATAGCAACTACTTATTATGATTCATTTTTCAATAAAGAAGGTGGAGATTATTACAAAGAGTTGTATTCATGGCCTACTGATGTTATAGAAGAGAATAATAAAATAGGCGTTGTTGTTCCATGTTATAATTCAAATTTTTTCTTTAAAAAAGGATATACAAACAATGATATTTTAAAAGGGAAAGAAAAAGAAGGAAAATGGTTTGCAAGTGCCAAATTTAGGGTGAAAGATTCTAAAACGAAATTAGATAGTTCAGAATTAGGGGATTGGTTAAGTTATTTTCAAGTATGTGTGAATATTTCACGTGGGGTAAAAAGATTACACGCAGCTGGTTTAGCTCATTCTGACTTATCTTATAAAAATGTTTTAATTGATCCAGTTACAAAATCGGCTGCCATCATTGACATAGATGGTTTAGTTGTTCCAGGTTTGTTTGCGCCAGATGTAATAGGTACTGCGGATTTTATCGCCCCTGAAGTATTGGCAACCAAGCATTTACCGCTTTCAGATTCAAATAGAAAATTACCGAAAAGAGAAACAGATCTTCATGCATTAGCTGTTTTGATATATATGTATTTATTATACAGGCACCCCTTAAGAGGTGGTCAATATTTTGGACAAATTGATGAAACGGAAGAAGAAAATTTAATGATGGGGGAAAAAGCTCTTTTTGTAGAGCATCCGTCAAATGATAAGAATAGAAATTTTAAACGTGAGTATGGTGACAATTTAATTAAATTTTCACCATGGACAGATTTAAAGAAAACACCTTATACGATTACCGGTCCTTATATGAAGGATTTATTTGAGCAGGCATTTATCAAAGGATTACATACTCCATCTGAAAGACCACCAGCAGTAATGTGGGAAGAAGCGCTTATTAAAACAAATGATTTAAAGCTTCAATGTAGTAATTCTCAGTGTGATCAAAAATGGTTTATCTATATTAACACTATTGATACAAGATGCCCTTTTTGTAACACAAAATATCACCAAACTATTCCTGTTTTAGATTTCTATTATCAATTTAAAGAGGGAGTTTGGAAGCCTGAAAACCAAAGACTAGTTATTTATAATCAAACTACATTACATAAATGGCATACAAATAAAAATATTTTAAGAAATGAAAGGTTGACATCTCAAGATAAAATTAGAGATGGATATTTTTCTTTTCATAATCAAAAATGGGTTTTTGTAAATGAAAATCTAAATAGTTTAAAAGATTTAACTGAAGACAAAGAAATTCCAAAAGGTGCTTTTGTTGAGTTAAGTGAAGGAAAAAAACTTTTACTTTCTAAAGAAGAAGGTGGAAGAATAGTAATAGTATCAATAGCAAATAAATAAAAAATGAACGAGTTAATTCAACAAATTTTAGACAATCCAGGAGCATCATTAGGTATCATTGGAAATTTAGTAATCATTGAAAGTTTACTTTCAGTTGATAATGCAGCAGTTTTAGCAACAATGGTAATGGATTTGCCAGAAAAACAAAGAGATAAAGCATTAAAATATGGTATTTGGGGAGCTTATATTTTCCGAGGTTTAGCGATGATTTTTGCTTCTTTATTAATAAAAATTTGGTGGTTAAAACCAGTAGGTGGACTATACTTATTATATCTCGTTTATGGTTATTGGAAAGGTAAACAAACTGAATCTGAAGAAGATGATATTGTTGATAAAAATTCAAATTGGTTATATAGAATTACAGTAGGTTCATTGGGTAATTTTTGGGCAACAGTATGTTTAGTAGAGCTAATGGATATGGCTTTTTCTATTGATAATGTATTTGCAGCAGTTGCATTTACACCAAATATCATTTTAGTATGTATCGGTGTTTTCATTGGAATACTTGCAATGAGATTTATAGCTCAATGGTTTGTTAAATTAATGGAAAAGTATTCATTTTTGGAAACAGCTGCGTTTGTTGTAATTGCTATTTTAGGAGTTAAACTAACATTATCTTTAGTAGAACATTTTTCACCTAAAAGTGAATTAGCATTATTTCTAAAGGGAGAAACAGCAGATATTATTATGTCAATCACTACTGTTTCAATCTTTTTTATTCCAATAATGACTTCAAGAATTTTTAATTTTCCAAAGAAAAATGATTAAAAATAAACCTATCCCTACTAAATAATTTAGTAGGGATAGGTTAAATATAAAATTATGAGAATCATTATCAAAATCATTATCTCCCTCCTCCTTTTCCTCTGCTTAGCAGACATGCCATACGGCTACTATCAATTTGTACGTTTTGCAAGTTGTATTGCGTTTGTATATTTTGCTTATCAAGCGAATGAAAAAGAAGAGAAAACTACTTCAATCATCTATATTGTATTAGCTATATTATTTCAACCATTTTTGAAAATTTCGCTTGGTAGGGAATTGTGGAACTTTGTTGATGTAATTGTTGGGATAGGGTTATTAGTAAGTATTAGTAGAAATTTTAAACATAAATAATATGGTAAAGTATATATTCATATTAAGCATACTGGTATCTTGTACGACAGCAGTTGTTAAGTTAAAAAGTAGTAAATCGGTATTACCAAAAGCTTTTTATGGGGATGAAATAGGCAGCCTTGAGTTTCAATCTAAAAAGAACTTGATGTACATTACTCATAGGAACCAACTTTTTCAAAAGATTAAATTGCAAACTGTAGGTTTTGAGGTGTTTGAATTAATAGATTGGAATTTTGATGGATATAAAGACCTTTCTATTTTAAAAGAAATCGCATCTGGGGGTACAGTTTATGAAATTTGGAATTTTAATAAGGAGAAAAAACAGTTCGTTTACAACGAAGAAATTTCAAATAACTTTATCAAAGTTGATACTTTTCAAAAACAAATAATATTTTATTATAGAGGTGGTTCGGGAATTGAATCTTGGAGTTATTATAAATATAAAAATGATAAATTAGTGTTTGATTCAGAAAAAGTTTTGGAGAGTTGGATAGATCAAAATACCAATGTTTGGAAAAAAACAACTATTTCAAAAAAAGTTGGAGATAAAGTTATCCAAGAAATAGATAGTGTAATGATCTAAAATTTGTATTAATATAATCTATTGTGAATTACAAAATTGTTCATTCAATGCTCACAACCAGTAACTTTTACAGTGGTTTAAAAGAATACATCAATTATTAAAAAAGAGAACCATGATAATATATCGCTGACAGATTTGATTAAACTAAAGATGGAGATTTTTTTATTTCGGGTTGGTTGAGAAAAGATTGAATTAAAAATTATTACTACATTTAAAAAACAAATTTATTTATATTTCCCCATGAATCTATTTGATTACAACCTTCAAGCAATTTTCCAGGGGAATCCTTACTACACTTACAATACAGCTTTAAGTTTCTTGTGTTTTGATGAAAATAATAATGAATTTAATGAAAAGAAACTGAATCGATTCAAAGAGTTCTTAGAATTATATAGTCAAAAATGCGTCTATCAATCTCTTTTATTTCAGTGTTTTGAAAATGAAAAATTTACTGCAAAAGAAGATCATTTATCTTTATTTTATTCCCTTTCAGAACATGAATTAGAATTGTTTTATCAATTTCACATTCAGTTTTTTTCTATCGATATTGAAAAAGTATTTTACAATCCAGAATCAGCTAATATTTTCTTTCTTTTAGCCTTGCTTTATGCTAAATTTCCAAATCATTTTTATCGACCAATTAAACATTTTAAAGGATTTAAGAATGTCAAATTTGTTTACATGGAAGAAACTTTTATGGCCGATTTAATTTGTCATTTATTAGTAAAATATGAACGACCAAAGTTAATATTAAGACATTTTTATTTACTAACATTTACAGAAATTGTTTTATTTATTTTGGCCTTAGACGGAAAAAATATTCGAAATTGTCCTTTGTTTATCCATTTTCCGACAAAAAAAGAATTCAGTAATTTAATATTATTGGACATCCCAATTTTAAAATTTGAAAACAAAATTTTTCTAAGATGTTTGATCATTTCAAGATTCATTCAAGTAAGACAAAATTTAGATCAAATTAGGTGGTTTTTAAGGTTTTCTAAAATGTTTATTTCTAATCCTGAATTATTTATGTTTTATATCAATGATTGGAAAAAAGCATTTGAACTAATTGAAGATGATTTTAGGTATGATTATATTTTAAGAGAAAAAATTGATTTTTTGGATGCTACGGTTGGTAAAAATGGTTTTACATTAGCAGGGAGAAATTATAGAACTCTTAATCGTCTAAGTTATGAATGGCATCAATCATTTATTATTGATAATATTGATATTTCAAATGAGGATGTTTTAACTTATTCAAACTCTTTTCCTCATTGGCGGGCAGTTATAATGCAGTCTGAGAAAATGAAATCAATTCCACAAAAAAAATGGGAAGGAATAGATATCCTTGATTATTATTTTGATTTTGAAGGGAAGGAGTTTTTTGCAGTTCAACTAAAAAGAGAAAGTGAATTACAAATTGAAGGTAATTTAATGAGCCATTGTGTTTCTAGTTATGTTGATGTTTGCAGTACTGGGGAAAGTAGTATTTGGAGTATACGAAAAAAAGTTAGACATACTTTCAAACCATATATCACCGTTGAAATTCAAAAGAAGCAACTTGTACAAGCTAGTAAAAAAGCAAACAGGCAACCGAGCAAAAAAGATTTTCAAATGTTAAAAATTTGGTTTGACATGGTTGGATTTGATTTTGGTGAGTATTATGAAAGATAGATGCTAGTCCGTTTCAGTCCGTTGTTTTCTAAGACTTGATATGTACGGTTTTATTTTTACTTTAATTTTAATTGAACAACTTTATTTTTTTGTCCGTCGTACATATAGCTGTGCTTAGTGAATATACAAGTATCTTCGCCAGATTCAATTATAAGTTCATTTGTAACAAACAAACATCAAGTGTCAAATATCTAATATCTAATCTCTAAATTCATTTTTCTCAATTTTTAAAAAAGTCATACCATTTTGAAGACCATAAGTTAATTGATGTAAATTGGTTGTGTCTAACATTTCTTTAATCCCATTTTTGATGATTTTGAATTGGTTGTGGATAGGGCAGGGACATATTTCAGAACATTCCTTCATGCCTAATCCACAACCCTTGTAAATGCTGTCCCCATCTATTGAAAAAACAATATCACGAAGCATAATAGTACTAATATTACTCGGACTTATCATAAATCCACCTGAAGGACCTTTAACCGAGTCAACAATTTTATTTTTCACCAATTCTTGTAAGATCTTTGCCGTAAAAGGTTCTGGAGAGTCAATTTCTTTGGCAATTTCTTTTAAACTTACTCGTTTATCGCTCAAAGATTGCGTAGCGATATAGATGCACGCGCGGATTCCGTATTCACAAGCTTTTGAAAACATTTATTGTTATTTTAAGACAAATATAAGAATTCAATGAAGATGTCTATAATAGAATTTATTTAAAGGATAAAAAAGTCTTTTATTATTTTCTTTTTTCATATTTTTGCTAAATACAATTTAAGAAATGAAAAGAGAAGAATTGATCGATCGAATTCAACAATTGAAAAAGGATAAAAATGCGGTTGTATTAGCTCATTATTACCAAACGGGGGACATTCAAGATGTTGCTGATTTTATTGGAGATAGTCTTGGATTGTCAATAGAAGCAAAAAAAACAACTGCAGACATTATTGTTTTTGCGGGGGTTCATTTTATGGCAGAAACAGCGAAAATTTTAAATCCAACAAAAAAAGTACTCTTACCAGATTTAGAGGCTGGATGTTCATTAGCAGACTCTTGTACGCCAGAAATGTTTCAAAATGTAAAAAATAAATTTCCAAATCATACAGTTATTACTTATGTGAATTGCTCTGCTGAAATTAAAGCAATGAGTGATATTGTTTGTACTTCTTCGAATGCATTGAAAATAGTAGAGTCAATTCCTAATGATCAACCGATATTATTTGCACCAGATAAGAATTTAGGTGCATACATTGTTAAAAAAACAGGTCGTGAAATGGAATTATGGGAAGGCGCTTGTGTTGTACATGAAGCCTTTTCTTTAGAAAAATTAATTAAAATAAGACTAAAACATCCTAAATCTAAAATAGTTGCACATCCAGAATCTGAAGAACAAATTTTGAAATATGCTGATTTTATAGGATCTACCTCTGAAATGAAAGCTTTTATAATCGATTCGGATAGAGAAGTGTTCATTGTTGCAACTGAAGAAGGAATTTTACACGGTTTAAGAAAAGAAGTTCCAAATAAAATATTAATTCCAGCACCTGTCTATGAGGATAATTCCTGTGCTTGTGGGGAATGTGCTTTTATGAAAGTAAACACCCTTCAAAAATTATACAATTGCATGGTAAACGAAAGTCCAGAAATTCAAATTTCAGATGAATTAATTCGGCAAGCGGTAAAACCAATAGAACGAATGTTAGCAATAAAATAAGATCAATTGATTTTGATAATTCTGGAATAAAAGCCAGTATATCTAAAGTTATAGAGTTGTTTTATGAAATAATATTAATCAAAATATAAAGACTATAAAATGGAAAAAATAGATGTTATAGTGGTTGGTTCTGGAATTGCAGGACTTTCATTTTCAATTTATTTAGCCCAAAAGCGCACAGATATATCCATCGTTGTTTATACAAAATCAGAACAAACGGAATCAAATACACGCTATGCTCAAGGTGGGATTGCAGGTGTTTTGAATATGAAAGAAGATTCTTTTCAAGCACATATTGATGATACTTTAGAAGCAGGTGGATTTGAATGTGATGAATATATTGTTGAAAAAATTATTAAGTCTGCACCTGATCGAATTTTAGAATTGGAATCTTGGGGAGTAAATTTTACAAAAGATAAAAATGGAAAAAAGGAAGCTGCTTTAGAAGGTGGACATACTTTTCCGAGGGTAGTTCATGCAAAAGATTCTACAGGGAACGAAATTGAAAATGCTTTGATTCAAAAAATGAAAGAATATTCAAATATTCAAATATTTAATCATTATCAAGTTTTAGACTTAATCGTTTCAAACAATCAAACCAATGGGGTAGAGGTTTTAAACACCCGGACAAAAATAATTAAATTAGTGAAATCCAATGCAGTTGTACTTTCTACGGGAGGTTGTGGGCAGCTATTTAAATTCACTACAAATCCATCGATAGCAACGGGTGATGGAATTGTTTTAGCTTCTAAAGTTGGAGCGAAAATTAAAGGAATGAATTATATTCAGTTTCATCCAACGGCTTTTTATGAAAATAATAAATCACCTTTATTCTTGATTTCGGAAGCTGTACGAGGTGCTGGTGCTTACTTGATTAACTCAAAAGAAGAACGATTTGTTTTTCAGATGGATTGTAGAGGAGAATTAGCAACAAGGGATATTGTTACAAAAGCAATACTCAATGAATTAAAAACGCAAAAAACAGCACATGTGTATTTAGATTGCAGACATCTTGATTTTTTAGACTTTAAGCATTCTTTTCCGATGATTACTGCTTATTGTGAAAGTAAAGGGATTGATATTCGAAAAGATTGTATTCCAGTAGTTCCAGCTGCTCATTATCAATGTGGCGGAATAGAAGTGAATGAATTTGGAGAAACAGCTGTACAGAATTTATATGCTTTAGGAGAATGTTCGAACACAGGAATGCATGGCAAGAATAGATTGGCATCAAATTCTTTATTAGAAGCTGTGGCTTTTGGATATTTTGCATCGAATGATATAGCTAAAAAGAATTTTAGATTGCATAATTTAACTTTAAATGAAACAATTTTAAATGTTGATATAGAATTAAATAGTCAAAATAAAATTATTTCGGAAATTCAAAATATCATGTACAATCATGCGATGATAGGATCAGATATAAAAACGATTAATGAAGGAATTCAAAAACTGAATACACTAAAACTGGATCAACACTGCAACGATACTTTTTCTTTGAATTTATGGAAATTACAGAATGCAATTTGTTTATCAAATATTATATTAGAACAGATGAAATCAGACCTAGAAATCAAATCGAACAATCCAACAAATTTTCAAAATATTACAAACCTCTCCGATTCAGTAACTCACTCATCGGTGACTGATACACACGTATCATTGACTGACATTCACTCATCGGTGACTAAGGTTCTCGAAGTCACCGTTTCCGTTCAACCCCAAACATTTAAACAATGAAAATTAAACCTATTTACATTTTTATCATATTGGTAATTTCTTATTTAATATATTCATTTACTTTGTATTATAATTCTTTTTCTAAAGTTGAAGTAAAAGCATATTCCAATGAAAAAGCAATTGAAGGTAGATTGGTTTTTCAAAAATACAATTGTCAGGATTGTCACCAATTATATGGTTTAGGAGGATATTTAGGACCTGATTTAACGAATGTTTATAAAAAATACCAGCAAAATGATGTTATTCTTAAAGCCTTTTTTAAAGGCGGGATGCAACAAATGCCGGAGTTTAACTTAACTACGATTGAAGAAAATCAACTGATTGAATTTTTTAAAATGACCAATTCTTCAGGGAGTGCTGACCCTAGAGACTATCAATTTTTTCCTTCTGGAATGATCGAGCAAAAAGATAAAAAATAGTTCAAAAAGAAATTAGTATGCAAAAAAATAATGGAAATATATTTTTAGTAACAGCCTTATCTTTGCTGGGAGTTGGGTTAATTGCAGGAGTATTGGCTAGTCAGAGTTATTTAATTCCTAACTTTTTAAAAAAAACAATAGGTTTTGTTTCACTGAGACCCTTGCATGTTTCATTTGTAATGTTTTGGATAATGTTGGGTGCAATAGGTTGTGTTTACAGTGGTTTACAGAAAATTAAACAAACAAAAACAATATTGTTTTTATCGAAATTGCAATGGGTATTTTTGATAATAGCCATAATAGGTATTTTTCAATCTTATCTGACCAAAAAATTTGGAGGTCGTGAATATTGGGAATTTGATCCAATATGGGCATTACCGATATTATTATCTTGGTTGACATTTGTAATAAATTTCTTTCTTATTGTAAAAGGATATCGTAATTGGCCTGTTTATATTTGGATGTGGATGACAGGAATATTGTTTTTTACGTTTATTTTTCTAGAAAATTATCTATGGATATTTCCAGCATTTCGTTCTAATTTTATTAATGATATGACAATACAATGGAAAGTTAATGGTTCAATTGTAGGGGCTATTAATCAACTTTTATATGGAATGTCTTTTTTTTTAATGGATAAAATTCAGCACAATGGGGAAGGAAAAGTTGGTACAAGTAAATTAGCATTCACAATGTATTTTCTTGGTTTAACAAATTTAATGTTTAATTGGGGACATCATATTTATACCTTGCCAACAGACAGTTATGTAAGGTTTGTCAGTTATGCAATTAGTATGACAGAATGGATTTTTTTCATTAAAATAATAATGGATTGGAAGAAAACAATTGGAGAATTTAAGTTGCATTTAAATTATTTTCCATTTCGATTTTTAGTTGCAACTGAATTTTGGGTTTTCGTAAATTTAGGGCAAGCAATTTTAATGTCTATTCCTGTGTTAAATATATTTACACATGGTACGCATGTAACAGTAGCTCATTCAATGGGAACAACAATAGGAATTAACAGTATGATTTTATTTAGTGCTTGTTTTTATTTTATTAATAACGAAATAATTTCATTTGAAAGACCAACAAAAACGCTTAATTTTTCATTTTGGTTAGCTCAAATCAGTTTAATGTTCTTATTTCTTTCTTTAGACATTAGCGGTATTTTAAAAGGTTTTTGGCAGTTGAATCAAGAGCAAAGTGCCTTTTCAATCATGATGCAAGAATTAAAACCTTTGTTCATCATTTTTGTTATTTCAGGTGTTGGATTAGCAATAGCTTTTTTTAGCCTAATTTATCACTTACTGAAAGCAGCCTTTATCTCACAATTAATCAACAAAAACAACTAACTATTTTTTAATTGATGTATATAATAAACGAAAATTCCCAAGCATATATTTAACTAAGTCTCCCCCTCACCAGATTGTTGACTGAGGCATCATAAGTTCCGTTGACAGAGGCGTGACCATTTCGTTGACTGAGGTACTCGAAGTCAACACTTATTGATATAAAATAAACTAAATTTAGTTTCTATTTCCAAAAAATTATAATTAACTTCAATAGACTAATTTAAAAGAAAGATCTAAATCATGAAAGGATACGATGTATATATTAGAATGCTGTGATGGAAGTTATTACACAGGAAGTACGATAAATATAAAAAGAAGACTTTTTCAACATCAAAACGGAGAAGGCGCAAATCACACAAAAAAGCGATTACCTGTTAACTTGGTTTATTTTGAAGAATATCCTAGGATTGAAACAGCATTTTACCGTGAAAAACAAGTTTAAGGATGGAGAAGACAGAAAAAAGAAGCATTAATCTATGGTCAATTCAATCTTTTACCAGAATTAGCAAAAGCATACAGAGATATCCAAAAGAAAGATTTGAATGAATTAATTCCAACAATTGATTGAATTAGAGAACCTCATAGTTGACAGAGGTTCAATTTTTTATCGTATTTTATTTCGAGAGTCCCATAGTTGACTGAGGTTCTCGAAGTCAACTATAAGGTACTCGAAATCAACCAGACTCCCCCTTCAATTCATATTCAACCCTAAAATCTGCAGCATTTCTCGATCTTCTTCAACACTTTGATTGGGAGATGTCAATAGTTTTTCTCCTAAAAAAATAGAATTGGCTCCTGCTAAAAAGCATAAAGCTTGTCCTTCCGTAGAAAGTCTTTCCCGTCCTGCTGATAAACGAATGTGGCTTTGTGGGATAACTATTCTAGTGGTGGCAATGGTTCTGATTAATTCCCATACTGAAATTGAATTAACATCTTCCAGTTTTGTTCCTTCAATTGGAACAAGTGAATTGATAGGGATTGAATCAGGGGGAGGAGTCATTTGAGCTAAAGAATGAATCATACTTAAACGGTCTTGGATAGATTCTCCCATTCCAATTATTCCACCAGAGCATAAACTCATACCAGCATTTCTTGCAATTTCTAAAGTATTGATTCGATCGTCAAATGTATGCGTACTGACGATATTAGGATAGTTTTCTTTTGAGGTTTCAATATTGTGATTGTAATAATCTAATCCTGCATCAGCCAATCGGTCAGCTTGTTCTTTCGTGATAAAACCTAAAGTACAGCAAACTTGCAAATCAAATGATTTAACAGTTCGGATCATTTCTAAAATTGTCTCAAAATCTGAAGTATTCCGAACCTCTCTCCAAGCTGCGCCTAAACAAACTCTTGAGGCACCATTTTTTTTTGCATTTTTTGCTAAAGCATATACTTCTGTAACCTCCATTAATTTATGGATTTTAACTTTCGAATTATTTTTTATAGATTGTGAACAATAAGAACAATCCTCTTTACAACCACCAGATTTGATATTGATCAGTGTACTTGCTTGAATTTCATTCTTGTTGAAATGTTGTAAATGAACAGAATGTGCTTTGTAGATTAGTTCTAAAAGAGGCTGGTTGTAAATTTCTTCTATTTTTTCGATTTCCATATATAAAGTAAAATGTAATTGTATTTTAAGGTTGTTTTCTTGCTGTTTTTGTTGTTAAATCAAAAAAACGGAATACACTTTAGAGTATATCCCGTTTTTCATTCAATTTAAAAAACTATATTCGGTTAGACTAGGTTTAGACATTAAACAAATTGTTTTCTATTTCGATTGCTTTTTTGAATAATATGTTGTTTTCTAAATGAATATGATGATGAAGGTCTTCTTCAAATTCTGCTAATTTTGAAAATAATACTCTATAAGTAGCACAAGCATGTTCAGGAGGTGTGAAATTATTTGAAAGCTCTTTTGCTTTTTCCATACTGTTTCCTGCTGAAATATGCTCCATTTCCATCATTTTTATTGGGTTTTGAATAGTTCCAAATCCTGGTCTCTCTACAGTTAAACCTAATTTATTCGCTTCATTTAATTGTTTGATGTAAGGAAAAAGAATCATTTCCTCTTTTGGCATGTGCATCGTTAATTCTTCGGCAACTTCACTGAAATATTTACTAATTTCATGTAATTCAGGATTATGATCCCCATGAACTCTACATACTTTATTCATGAACTCATACATTACTGGAATCGATTGTGTAACGTAATGATGGTGAACATCGACAATATGATTAGCCAAATCACTTAAATCCCAAGTGTTGAAATCAATCGTAGTATCTTTAATTTGAGTATCTATTTCAGCTAATTCAGCTTTTAATTGAACGGCATCTATATTTTTTTTAGCACATGCCTCATCTATTGAAACGTTTCCTCTACAACAAAAATCGATACCATGTCTTTTGAATACTTCTGCTTTTCTAAAATCTTGTGCGACTAATTCGCCAATTGTGTAATCAGAAATATTTTTCTCTATTGCTATATTGTTTTCCATGACATTTATTTTTTCTACAAATATAAAGATAAAAATAATAAAGGACAAAATTATCTTTTATTGTTTCACCTTTGAAAAATTTATATCTTTCATGAATACTGGTTTTTGATTACTATTTGATTGTTTTTATGTATTTGTAATACAGTTAATTAACAGTTTGTGTTTGTGTGTTGATAAATTTTGTTTTAAAATTTTCAACAGAATTTTGTTAGCAACTAATTAAAGATAAATTAGTCTTTTAATAGAGAACTTTAATACTTTTGAAGTATTCAAATAACCACTTCAAATTGCTAATTGAAAATAATTTACTGTATGGAAAAATTTGTAATTAAAAGAAATGGCGAGTATAAATTGTTGGAAGACTACAAGATTAAACAAGCGATTGAAAAAGGATTCTTAAGTGTAGGGAAGGAGTATAACGATGCTATTTTCTCAAATGTAATCACTTGTTTAGAAGAAAAAGATGTTTGGTCTGTAGAAGAAATACAAGATGTTATCGAAAAAGAATTTTTTGTTACAAATGATTTTGATGTAATGCGATCTTTTATGTTGTATCGTCATACTCGTAAATTGCAGCGGGAAAACAGTAAGGGGTTAGTCGATGATACAACGTATGTTAATAGTACACAAACAATAGAAGAATATATTAGTCAAACAGATTGGAGAATAAATGCAAATGCAAATACTTCTTATTCCAATGCTGGATTGGTAAATAATGTTGCAGGTAAAATTATCGCAAATTATTGGTTGGATAAAGTTTACAATAAAGAAGAAGGGGTGGCACATCGTAACGGTGATATTCATATTCATGATTTGGATTGTTTGACTGGATATTGTGCGGGTTGGAGTTTACGCGTTCTTTTAAATGATGGTTTTAATGGTGTGAGAGGTCGTGTTGAGAGCAAAGCTCCAAGTCATTTCAGAGAGGCATTAGGGCAAATGGCTAATTTTTTAGGGATTTTACAAAGTGAATGGGCAGGAGCTCAAGCTTTTAGTTCTTTTGACACCTATTTAGCTCCTTATGTTTTTAAAGATAATTTAACCTATGAAGAAGTTTTTAAAGCTGTTAAAAGTTTTGTGTATAATTTGAACGTTCCAGCAAGATGGGGGCAATCACCCTTTACAAATATTACGATTGATTGGGTTCCTCCTTCAGATTTGAAAGACCAAAATCCAACGCGTAATGACAACCATTTGTTCAAAGGAATATCAAAATTGAATATTTTAGAAAGAGCAAAAGAACGAGGTGTTGAGTCTATTGAAGAGTTGTGTTACAAGCATTTTCAACCAGAAATGAACATGATTAACAAAGCATATTATACGGTTATGACTGAAGGAGATGCTAATGGACAACCTTTCACGTTTCCAATTCCAACTGTAAATATCACTGAAGACTTTGATTGGCATGGAGAAAATACAGATTTGTTATTTGAAAATACAGCCAAAATAGGATCTTCATATTTTCAAAATTTCATCGGAAGTCAATTTGTAATGGATGAAAATGGACATCGCGTGGAAAATCCGTTGGCTTACAAACCAAATGCTGTTAGGAGTATGTGTTGTCGCTTGCAATTGGATTTACGCGAATTATTGAAACGTGGTAATGGTCTTTTTGGAAGTGCTGAAATGACAGGAAGTATTGGTGTTGTGACAATTAATATGGCTCGATTAGGGTATATTTATAAAGGAAACAAAAAAGAATTATTGAAACGATTGGATAACTTATTAGAAATTTCTAAATCAACATTAGAGAAAAAAAGAGTTTTCATCCAAGATATGTATGATCGGGGATTATATCCTTATACAAAAAGATATTTACAACATTTTAGAAATCATTTTTCCACAATTGGAGTGAATGGAATTAATGAAATGATTCGAAATTATTCAAATGATGATTTTGATGTATCTTCTGAAGAAGGAATCGATTTTGCAAATGAAATATTGGATTTGATTCGTTTGAGAATGAAAGAATTTCAAGAACAAACGGGGAATTTATACAATTTGGAAGCAACTCCTGCAGAAGGAACAACTTATCGTTTTGCAAAAGAGGATAAAAAACGTTTCAATGATATTATTCAAGCAGGTTTTGGTGATAATGTTTATTATACTAACAGTTCGCAATTACCTGTAGATTACACTGAAGATCCTTTTGAAGCCTTACAATTACAGGACGAATTACAATGTAAATATACTGGAGGAACAGTTTTGCATTTGTATATGAATGAAAAGATTAGCTCTCCTGAAGCTTGTAGAAACATGGTGAAAAAAGTAGTCTCAAATTTCAGATTACCTTACATTACAATTACCCCTATTTTTAGTGTTTGTCCTGTTCACGGCTATCTTTCAGGCGATCATGAATATTGTCCAAAATGTGATGATGTTTTGTATGAAGGATTGAAAAAAAAAGAATAAACACTTTGAAAACAGCAGAATAAAAAAGTATTGAAAATAAAACAAACAATTTAACAAAATGAGCGATATGAAATTAAAAGAACAAGCATTGGAATTAAAATTAGACAATTCGTTGAGAACAAAATGTTTAGTTTACACACGTGTAATGGGATATCATCGCCCTGTAGAAAGCTTTAATATAGGAAAAAAAGGAGAACATAAGCAACGAAAACATTTTAAAGAAAATTGTGGCTGTTAGTCCGATATATGGAATAACTCCTTTTTCATTACTTGATTATAAGGATTATACATCATGTATTATATGGTTTGCTAGATGTAATATGAAATGCTTATACTGTTATAATCCAGAGATCGTATTTGGAAAAGGAGTTTATGAATATCAATACGCATTAGATTTTTTAGAGAAAAGAAAAGGATTGTTGGACGGGGTAGTGTTGAGCGGAGGAGAATGTACCGTCCATACAAACTTTTACCAATTTGTTGAAGATATAAAATCAAAAGGATTTAAGGTGAAAATTGATACGAATGGATTACGACCTTTTACAATTGATCGGTTGATTACGAATGACTTGGTTGATTTTATTTCTTTAGATTTCAAAACACATAAAGATGATTTTTACGATTTGACGGGCTCTCAAATTTTTGAACAATTTGAAAGAACTTTAGAGATTTTATTAGAAAGTCAGATTTTATTTGAAGTACGAACAACGATTCATTCAGAATTAATTCGACCGAGAGATTTTGAAAAAATGCTTCGATTTTTAGAACAAAAAGGATATAAGCAAACTTATTATTTACAACCATTTCGAAATGGAGTTGGTACAGTAGCCGAATTGCCTCCTTCCGTAATTTCGGATGAATTAAAACAAATGAAATCGGATGATTTTGAAATAATTTGGAGAAATTAATGAGATGTCAACGTTATTTTAAACGATTTTTTTTATGAGCGAAAAAAAAAGACAACAAATAGATGTTGAAGAAGTAATCAAACAAAAGAATCCTAAATTATTAAAAGTCTTACCGAGATTTGTGATAAATTATATTAAAAAAATCATTCACCAACGTGAAATGAACCAATTATTGGATGAAACTGAGTTTGATTTTGAATTGGATTTTATAAGAAAAGCGTTAATTCATTTTCAATTTAATATAGAAAGTAAAGGATTGGAAAATATTCCTGAAAAGGGGAGTTGCATTATTGTATGTAATCATCCATTAGGAGGATTAGATGGAATTGCAGTAATGAATGAAGTGGGTAAAGTTCGATCAGATATGAAAGCTTTGGTTAATGATATTTTGATGAATTTAAAAAATTTAAGCACTCTTCTAATACCGATTAATAAACAAGGAAAAAATACGATTGAAAATAGTAAACGAATTAATAATGCCTATTTATCAGATGAATGTTTGATTTTATTCCCAGCAGGTTTAGTTTCTCGCAAACAAAAAGGATGTGTTAAAGATTTGGAATGGCAAAAAAGTTTTATCACAAAAGCAATTAAATTTAAGCAAGACATTATTCCTGTTTTTGTAGATGCACAAAACAGTAAATTCTTTTACAATTTAGCATTGTTACGAAAAAAAATAGGGTTAAAAGTTAATTTAGAAATGTTTTTCTTGGTCGATGAAGTTTATAAACAAAAAGGTAAAACCATTCGAATAACTTTTGGAAAACCAATTTCATTTACTCAATTTTCAACTGAAAAAACACATTTAGAATGGGCTGAAGAAATGAAAAAACATGTTTATACTTTAGCTATTAATTCAGAGAAAGTATGGTGATTTTCAGAAGTATTTATAAAATTTATTATTTAATTGTATTTGCCTTTTCGCTGGTGATTACTTATCCAATCATGCGTTTTTTGCTTTCAAAACCACGTTATTTTCCAATGGCATTTAAAGTTATGAAAATTCATGCATTTCTTTTATTAGTCTTTGCTGGTGCGAGATTAAAAGTTGATGGAAAAGAAAATATTCCAAAATCCGGAGCATATATTATTTGCCCCAATCATACTTCATTTATTGACATCTTTTGTATTTACACCGTTTTTAAAGATTATTTTGTTTTTACGGGAAAAAAAGAAATTGAAAAATGGCCCTTGTTCCATATTTACTACACTTCAGGTATGAATATTTTGGTGGATCGTGAAAATAATGACGGAAATTTTCAATCTTTCAAACGAATGTCGCAAGTTTTAGCAGAAGGAAAACCTTTGGCAATTTTCCCAGAAGGGACGATTTCTAAAAAAGCACCCCAATTAGAACCTTTTAAAACAGGTGCTTTTACATTAGCGATTCAACGTCAAGTTCCTATTTTACCAATTTCATTTGTTACCAATTGGAAAATATTACAAAGAGGAACCTTTTTTAAAGCTAAATGTGGACCTGGAATTGCTCGGATGATAATTCATCCCCCCATTCTTACTACAGGAATGAAAAAATCAGAAAGTTTAGCATTGCAAGAAAAGATTGAAAATTGTATTCAGCAAAGTTTAATCCAATGATTTGTGTGATTTTAATCATAAATAGTTCGGAATTAGCAGTCTAATTTTGTAAATGTGTCAGTTTTTTCGACTGAAACGAATTTATGGAATAGGTGGAGATTTTGCAGTTAATTTAATTAAAGCATTTGAAAAGAATTTCGATTTATTACCTGCAAGTAATGAAATGCACGCATCTTTTTCTGCATGTGCCCAAGCGGAAATTGAAAGTTTAGGTTGCTGTTTGACTACTTATACCGTTGGAAGTTTACCTTGTATTAGCGCTGCTGCATTAGCGAAAAGTGAAAAATTACCAGTTATATTTGTTTCAGGTGCTCCAGGAGAAAATGAAATTGGGAATACAGCGATTCACCACACTGTTACTTCTGCTTCTTCATGGAATATTGATTACGATGCAAGTTTAAATAGTTTCAGAGGATTAGGTATTCGAGCAGAACGTTTGCAAGGACAGAGAAATCTAGGTCAGCCAGATTTAGCTGGAGAACAGTTTTTTGAATTGATTTTACATGCTTATACCTATAATGAACCTGTGTTTATTGAAATTCCTAGAGATTTAATTTTTATGAAAACACAATCGTTAAAATTACCTGAAAAGATAGAAGACATTGTGATTAATAGAATTTCTTACAATTCTACAGATGTATTGGTTGAAGAAATAAGTTATAGATTAAAGAATTGTAAAAAGCCGGTATTGTACTTCGGTGGAGCATTAAAATTAAATGTGAAATTAAAAAAAATAGTACTCCAATTTTGTGAAAAAAATGCGATTCCTTTTATCTCAAGTTGGTTTGGAAAAGGAATATTGGATGATTTTCATTCCTTAAGTTTAGGAGCTTACAATGGGGTGTTCACAGAACAAAAAAGTCGAAAATATTTTGAAAATGAGGTCGATTATATTCTTGAAATAGCAACAAGTATTTATAAAATGGATGCCAATTCAGCTTTCGGAACGGGTACGCATATTCTTGAAGGATTTGAAAATAAAACAGTCTTGAATGGTACTTCAAAATTACAAGTAGATTTAATCGCCATTTTTGAAAAGTTGATTGAAGTTAATTTTGAAATGTTTGATTTTATTCCAGAAATAAATATTGAAGATGAACTTTCTTTGGATACCAGAATTGACTTTCACAATTTGACACGTGTATTGAATGAAATCCAAACGAAAAGCTCTAAGCCATTTATATACCTTCCAGAAGTTGGAAATTCTTATTTTGCGAGTTATAGTTTAAAAATAAAAAATACTTCAATCGCTAGAGGATGGCTTTGCAATGCTTGGTATGGAGCAATGGGAACTTCGATGCCTTATGCAAGAGCTGTTTGTGAAGTTTTAAAAGAGAAGCAAGCAGATGATGTCGCGATAGTAATTACAGGTGATGGTGGCTTCCATTTTCAATTGAATGAATTAATTCATTTTATGAAAAATAATTTGAACGTTGTTATCTTGTATATGAGAAACAACATCTTTCATTTAGGTAAAAATAGCGAATCTAAAATTTACAGTTGCTCATCTCCAGAGTTTGATATTCAAAAGTTAATAGAAAGTTATGGAGGAATAGTATATAAATGTTCTTTGAAAAAGGATTTTCAATTTTGTTTAACAGAAACAATAAATTTAAACAAAGGAATTACATTAATTGAGATTCCTGTTGATCCAAAGGAGGAATTTCAATGTAGAGAAATACAATTGTTAAACACCTATATTGGTGCGAAAAATGGTGTCGAAAAAGCTGTTGCAGCTTGGAATAATATTATAAATGAATAAAATATTAGAGTTATGGAAATGGAACAAAAAATGCAGACGATAAATTATACTGATTACATGAATTTAGTATCAAAATTGGTTGAAAACAGAAAAACAACAGGAAGTGATCAGTCTGAAAAGTTAATTGAATTTACGAAGTTGAATCAACAACGAATGAATCGTTTAAATAAAACCATTCAACTAACAGATGAGGAAGTAACGCAAATAAATCAATTAAATGAACCAAAAAATCTTTTGGTAATTGGTGAAGCTTGGTGTGGTGATTGTGCTCAAATTTTACCGATATTAAATAAAATTGTAGAGGCATCCAATGGAATATTAACGTTAGAAATAATTTCTAGAGAAGCATCACCTGAATTAATTGAAACTTATGGAAACAATGGGGTAATTTCTATCCCTAAAGTTTTGATTCGGGATAATACTAACGAAAAATTATTGGCTACTTGGGGTTCAAGACCAAAGCCTGCATTAGACATTCTTAAAAAATGGAAAGAAAATCAAGAGACCATTACGCATGAACAATTTGAACAAGAGTTGCATTTATGGTATGCAAAAGATAAAGGAAAAGCCATTATTCAGGAGATATTAGAGTGTTTAAAAACCGTTTAATATGTTTTGATAGCTATTATTTGAAGTTTTTCAATAACTTTTTCAATCAAATTTTTAATAAGATGGAATTAAAAATAACTTGAAAAACCGAATTGAAAGCCCCCCATTAATCCAGGAGAATTCCCTAAGAAGTCTCTTGTTGCTTGGTGGCGGTAATTCAGTCGGAAAACTGTTTGTGCAGAAGGTCTAAAGCTTATAGATGGAACAAAGCCCCATGTGTCTTCGGCTATATTTTTCCCTGTTTCGATAAGTGTTCCATTGTTCCAATCAACATATTCGAAACGAATTGAAAGGTTAACAACTGCGGATTTCCAATTTAATATAGGCAGTTTAATGATCGGTTGAACGATATCCATAAATCCACCCCATTGCTTATTTCCATATTGTTGTATATAATTCGAAGGAATATTAATGTTTATCCAAACACATTCAAAAATGATGTTTGTTTTCGTCTTTTTTATCGTTGAATTAAAATCGACTGCAAAAATATCCAACCTTCTTTTGAAATCGAGAATTAAACCATCCTCTTGAAATTTATTGTAAACACCTCCCATATATGAAATTCCAATTTCACCTATTTTTTGGTGGCGAAGTGCTGTTTTTCCGGTTATTAAGGGTAAACCACTATTTATTTCTTCAAAACGCTCTTTGTTGTTTTTTGCTGCGGGTAAAAAAGTTTTATTTTCAGTGTTGTCAATAATGGTATTGTCAAAACTTCCAGATATGTATATCTCATATCCAAACATCCATTTATTTTTACTTTTTTTTCCAAATAAACCAAATCCAGAATTACTCCATGTTGCCGGTAATAATTGGGTAGCTGAAATAGGGCGATCAATAAATTCCCATTTTGGACCATCGTGGTTTTGATTGAAACCACCTATCGGATTCATAATAACTCCTCCTCTAAAATTAACAAGTGGATGTAATTCTAAATCTAAAGAAGCAAATTCAATACCAATCTCTTTTCCTCCTTCTTCAAATTCAATTTCACTTAAAAATTTGATACGATTATTTATTCTTGATGAAACAAAAAGAGTCATTCTACGTGCTTGTAATTGGTGTCCTTCTGTTACACCATCAGTTACCAAATATTGCCAATTTGCTTCGATATATCCACCCATTGCAACGGGAGATTTTCCAATATTAAGGAATGGACGATTGTAAATTGCATCCATATTCATTGTTTTGGTTGAGGTATCTTTTGAAATTCTATTTAATAATGTACTATCTATTTGTGAATAAGATATAAATAAATTAAATATTATACTTAGAAATATTATTATTTTAACCATTTTATCGTAAAGAAATTACTAATTGTGAATTAATTATTTGATAAGGAAAGACCCTTAAACTTGATTCTGCCGGTCCAAATTCAACCTCACCTTTATTGTTGAATTCAGCTCCATGTGCTGGACAGTGAAGGCGATCACCGAACACTTGAAGTTCGGCTCCTTGATGGCTACATTTTAAATAAATGGCTTTGTATTCGGTCGGGCTATTGCGAAAAATACAAATAGGAAATTGAATAATCTCATTTTGAATAATGATGTGATTTCTATAAGTAATTTTTCCATTTTTAATTATTTCAAAATCTTTTAAATCAATTAAAATGTCTGAATCTTTAATCGTTCCATGAACTGTTTTTGTATGCCCACAACTTTGAAATAAGGTTGCAATAGCTACGCCTTTAGCACAAGCAAATGCACAAGAGCGAATAAATTCTTTTCTATTCATTTAGAGTGATTCTAAAAATTGTATTAATGCTTTTTTATCTTCGTCGGCAAGTGCTTTATACATCATTTTACGCGTATATGCCTCCCCTCCATGAAACAAAATGGCTTCTTCAATACTGTGTGCTCGACCATCGTGTAATAAAAAATATTGCCCGCCTTGTGATTTTTTAGCTAAACCCAATCCCCAAAGTGGCGCTGTTCTCCATTCACTTGTATAGGCAATTCCTTCCGTATAATTATCATCTAAATTATATCCCATATCGTGCAGCAGTAAATCTGTGTATGGATGAAATTCTATATTTGATAATGCTTTTATTGGTGAATAACCTGTCTGAAGTGTGGGCTTGTGGCAACTGATACATTGAATTTGATTGAAAATTTCTTCTCCTCGAATGACTTTTGAGTCCGCTTTGTTTCGTTGACTTGGGGCTTTTAATGTAGAGATATAAAAAGTTAAATCATTTATTTTTTGATTTGAAATTTCAGGATCAGTTTCTTGGTTTGAGAATAAATCTATCGGATGAAATGTTGATGTAATTCCAATATCTTGATTTAATGCGTTCACAATTTGATGTCTTAAGTCATAAACAGAAGCTTTTTTACCAAAACGACCGATGTATTTTCCATTCATTAATATTGCATCATTTCGAACTGTTAAATAGGAAGGTATAGTAATCCAATTTGGACGTCCAGAAACACCGTCTCCATCTAAATCATCAGGGTCAGATTGTGCTAAAATTGTAGCATCAGTAACGAAATGAAAATAACCTAGTCCAACAATTGCAGGTGCTATTAATTTTGTAAAAGAAGTATTTGAAGGAAGAATTTCAGGAGAATATCCAGGAATAGCTTTGTTTTGAATTTGTGGTCCTCCTTGGTTTAAAAATAAATTGCCCAATTCATCTGTTTGCCCAAATCGAATTAAGGCATTGCTAGGATGTCCTTTGCCATCAATTGAGTGACAAGAAGCGCAACTATTTGATACAAAAATAGGACCTAATCCTGTTGCAGTCGTAAATATTTCTCCAAAAACAGCGTCTCCTTTTAAAAATTGCTGATGTTCTTCTGAGGTTAATCCTGTAATTGGTCCTTCGAGTGCTTCTGCATCAGTAGGAATTGGAGGTATAATTTTTTTACAAGAAATTATGAAGATAATGCTTAAAAGTAAAATAAAAAAGATTTTATTCATTACAGATAAAAAGTTTAAGTTTTGTGTAAATAAAATTTAGACAAATCTAAAAATAATTAAATGAAATGTGTAATTATTTCTTTTTTATTTTTCAATCACTTGTTTATTAGTTTGTAGCAATGAATTTTTATAGAATTTACGTTGCAGTTTAATTTTTTGAATCAGGTTTTAGAACCATCCAGCAACCAACAGCAGCAGTAGCACCAAGAATTGGAGCGATGAGGTATATCCAAGAGTGTTCTAAATGTCCTGAAATAACTGCGGGTGCAAATGAACGAATTGGATTCATTGAGGCTCCGCTAATAGGACCAGCAAACATCGCTTCTAATAATACAACTCCACCAATAGCAATACCAGCGAACATTCCTTGTTCTTTACTGCCTTTGGCAACATGAATAATTACAAACATTAAAATAAATGTTAAAATAAATTCTAATATAAATGATTGCATTTCTGTACCTGTAGGAATTGTCGCTCCTAATTTTTGGTTATGAGGAAACAAAAATTTAAGGGTGAAACTAGCAAGAAAAGCACCGATACCCTGACTTAAAATATAGGGAATGATTTCTTTGAAGGGAAAGACTTTTGCTACATAAAATGCGAGTGTAACTGCGGGATTTAAATGCGCTCCAGAAATATCTCCAATGGTGTAAATCATTGCGGCAACAATTAGTCCGAAAGTAATTGCAATTCCAACATGAGTAATAACTCCGCTTGCTTCTTGATTGATAATGATTGCACCTGTTCCACAAAAGACAAGGGCAAAGGTTCCTATTATTTCAGCTAAATATTTTTGAATCATAACTTATTTTATTTTTGAAAAAACGAATAATGTTTCTAGCGCTATTTGAAACGAGCGTTCCCTGTATTTTTGATCTTGCAATGCTGTTCCGTCATATTCTTTTGGGTCATTGTAAGTTGTTCCAATTCTTAATTCAACTCCAGCAATAAAAGGGCAATTTTCTTCCGCATCTCCACACGTCATTAAGGCTGCAAAATTTGAAATTGGATTAAATTCATCATCGTATTTTTTTGAAAAGCAAAAGCAAGGTTCTTTAGTTTCACTATAAAATACTTCATGAATAGGATTAGAAGATTCTGTTTTTAGTTGAATCTTAAATCCTAATTCTTTTAAAGCATTTATAGCATTAATATGGAATGCTGTAGTTTCTGTTCCGCCAGAAAAAGTAGTGACATTTTGGATGTTAAAATAATCTGAAGCAACTGCCGCCCAGATTTGACCAAAGTGACTTCTTCTAGAATTGTGGGTGCATATATACATGAGTTGAATCGCTTCATTTCTATTTTTTTTATTTTGAATATAATTTGAAATTTCTTCTAAAAGAGCCTTTCGATCATTAGGAATAGTGTCAAATTGAAGCACTAAAGCGTCGCAAGTTTTTTTTATTTTATCGAACATATTTTATTGCAGCTTGTTATTTCTTAAGAAGTTAGATGTTACGCTTTTAATTTTGCAAACATCTAACCTTCCGTGTCTAATTAACAACATCCTCCCCCCGGAGTACATGTCGTTGATTGATTGTTTAAATCAGCTAAATTGACTTTTAATTTTTCTGAAGGGATACCACATTTATCCTGAGCTAAGCAATTTGTTTGTTTGGACAGTAATAAAAAATGGTTTCCATCAAAATCTAAATTGTATTTACCAACAGTGTCTTGCTGGTATTCAACTTCAATTTCAGCATCTTGTAAATTCAATATTTTTTCCGAAAGTTCGATAATGTTTTTTAATTTTTGAGGAGCTAATCGATGATCGAAATCATTAGCTTCCCACAATTGGAAATTAACTACTTTTTCTTCCCGTACAGTTCCGCCACAATCGATAAAATTTTTGGTAATCATTCCAACTTCAGTGACATGAAAATGAGTTGGTACAAATTGACCATTCGGCAAGATAAATGTTACCGTTTCAATCGTTTTTAATAGAGGTTTAATTTCTGATAATTTCATTTTTTTCATTTTTTACTTACAATTAATCTGTTTATCTAAATCGAATTTAAACTGTGAAAATTTTTAATATCTAATATCGGTTATGAGATGTTTATTATTTTCCCACCGTTTTCGATATACTTATTATAATACTCTTCTTTCATTTTTGTATCCCCTAATCTTTCATACAAATGTGAAAGTTCAAGATAAGAATAGGGGTTATTTGATCCATGTTCAATAGATTTTTTAAAAGCCTCAATTGCTTCCTCGTTTCTATTTTCATCGCGTAATATATAACCTAAATCTCCATAAACAATTTCCTTGTTTAATCCTTTTTCTAAACCATTTATTAAAACATCAATTCCTATTAGTGGATTTTCTTTCGAATAATATAGGTCATAAACACCGAAACAATTTGAAGCTACTGCTGGAATAACAGTCCCTTCGTAATTATAATATTCACTTATTTTAATGTTTCTTAAGAATCTTTTTTTAATTACAATATCTGAAATTCTTTCTGGCGTATTAATATCCATGAAGCATTCGTTTATTTTTTTCTTTTTTACTTCCAGTGCTCGAATTATAAAATAGCCAACTTCGTCAGGAATCGTTTCAAATTCTGTTGGTATAATTTCAAAATCTAATTCATTGTCAAAATCCTGATTAATAACTCTAAAAATTTTAGTCAGTTTATCTTGATATATGTCTCTAAGTTTTATCTTCACAATGGTTTTTTTTTAATCTAAAATTTAACACCTAGTATCACACTCGTTCACATTAGCAATAGTTAACTGAATATATTTTTGAATTTTTTTTAAAGTTTTTTGATTCAAGCAATAGCAAATTGAATTTCCATCGATTGAACCTTTGATTAAATTTACATTTTTCAACTCTTTTAGATGTTGTGAAATTGTGGGTTGAGAAAGAGGAAGTTCAGTTACTATCGCACCGCAGACACATGATTTTTTTTGGAGAAGAAATTCAATTATAGCAATTCTTGCTGGATGCCCAAGTGCTTTCATTAAAGAAGCGATTTCGTTCTGTTCCTCTGAAAAATAATCAGATTTTGAAATTCCCATTGCGTTTGTTTTTTATATTGCAATATTACGATAAATAATTGAAATAACTCTGATTATTGAAAAAGAATTTAAAAAAATAATGCAAGAAGCAAGAAGTAAATGAGAAAAATTAAAGATGAAATTTTAGTCGAAACTAGTGAATTGCCAACCAAATGTTCCTCCATCTAAAAAATAACTTTCTAATTGGAAATGGTCTCGTAAAATTTGTGAAGCTTTTTCAGATCGTCCACCACCTTTTCCGCAAATTGTAATGTAAATACTTGTTTGATCTTTGCTGAAATGACCATTTTCAATTGCTTCAATAGGTATATTTACCGCTTGCGGAATATGATTCAAATTAAATTCTTCGTCAGTTCGCACATCAATTAAGTGAACTTTTTTTCCAGAAATTAACATTTCATGAAGCATTTCTTTTGTGATACTTTTCATCGATAATTTATAATTGAGTTATTTTTTCCATTCGGCTTAACAGGATGAATGAAGAAATAAGGGTTAATATTCCGATTAGAAAAATTGAGGAGTTAATTCCAAACGAATCAGCTATAATTCCCGTTAATATTGCCCCAATAGCATAACCTAAATCTCTCCACAATCGAAAAATACCGATACTTTTCGCTCGGTCTAAAGGATGCGTATTTTCAGCAATTGTTGCTAGAAAAGTAGGGTAAACCATAGCTGTTCCCCAACCTAAAATAGCTGCTAATAGTATGTAATGATAAAATGAATCAGCGTAAATGAAAAACAAAAGGGCTATTCCTTGCACAAACATTCCCCAAAAGAGCATGTTTTTCTTTGAATAATGGTCAGACATTTTACCGGTAAATAATTGTCCAATTCCCCAAACTGCTGGATAAGTAGCTGTTATTATTCCGATGTCATTTAGGGGATAATTTTTCTGAGCTAATAAAATTGGAAATAAACCCCAAGCCATTCCATCATTTAAATTATTGATTAGTCCTGCTTGAGAGACAGATCCTAAATTTTTATGAAACCAAGTTGTGTCCCAAAAAATATTTTTTAATTGTTTGAGTTTACTGGTACCAGTTTCTATAGATACATGGTGTCTGGTATCTTTGATAAAAAAAAAGGAGGTAAATAGACCCAAGAAAGATAAGCCGATTCCTAAGTAAAAAGGGTAAGGTCTAAGTCCGTATGTGTTAGCGATCCAGCCAGTAAAAAAAGCAATAAGTGCAACTGAAATATAACCTGCAAATTCATTTAAACCCATTGCCAGTCCTCTATTTTTTTCCCCTACTAAGTCAATTTTCATTACCACGGTGCTCGACCAAGCTAGTCCTTGGTTGATTCCTAAAAAGATGTTTGCTGCAATTATCCAATTCCAGTTTGGAGCATACATTAATATAAACGGAACAGGTAAAGCGAAAATCCATCCGATTACGAGTAAATTTTTTCGACCAAATTTATTCGCTAATGTTCCTGCAAAATAATTTGTTAATGCTTTAACGATACCAAATACAATGATGAAAGAAAGAATCGCAGTTTTAATAGCTAAATGAAATTCTTTTTCGGCTATTTCAGGTAAAATTGAACGTTCCAAACCAACCATTCCACCAACAAAAGCATTGACAATTATTAATAAAACAAATTGATGAATATTTTCTTTTAACCCTAATTTTATATTTTTTTTCATATTCGTTAATTCTTTCATTAAAATCTGCGGCACTTTCCTTGTATTTAAGGAAAGCTAAAATCTGATTAATGCCATTTTGCTTTGAATTTACCAGTATATTTTCAGGAATAAACATCAAAAATCAGGAAACAAGAATTTTCAAAGTCAAACATAGAAACAATAAATGAAACAATTCTTTACAAATGATAAGAAATTGAAAAGAGTTAATTTTTAGCTCTTATTCGACTTAAACTAACAGGTGTGATTCCTAAATAAGAAGCTATTAATTTTAAAGAAACTCGTTTGATTATATCAGAAGATTCTGTTATTAAGAAGGTATATCGTTCATCCGCAGTGTGAAATTGGATGTTTTCAATTCGATTAATTGTATCAATATAAGCATTTTCAAAAATTAAACGAAAAAGACGTTCGATTTCGGGATATGAATCATATAATTTAAAAAGTGCTATCGCGTCTATTGCAATTAACTCCGTATTTTCTAAAACTTGAATTGCTTTTCGGGAAGGATTTTTAGAGAAAAGACTTTCAGCTCGAGCAATAATAGAATTTTCAAATGCAAAACTTTCAGTTATTTCTAAGTCATCTTTAAAATAATAAATTCGTGCTAAACCTTTTTTGATGAAGTAAATTGTTTTGCAAGCATGTCCAATTGGTTGCAAAATAGTGTTCTTTTTAACTGAAATAGTTGTAGATATTAAAGAAATAGCATTTTGTGAATCAGTAGATATTTCATGAAATTTTTTAAAATAAAGAAAGATTGAATTCATAAATAAAAATTGAATCTGAATGAACTATTAGAAACGCAGTTAAAATATAAAATTAACAATTCTTTGTATCGATTAATAATAAAATGGAAAGATTATTAATTATTTTTTAATGGATTAGAAAATTTAGACAAATTAATCCTTTCAGGATCAAAATATGATGTTGCTCATAAGTAAATAGGAGTATATCGTTTATCTTTATCGTTTATTTTGTTGAACGTAGGTTACTTTTTTTATAATGGCTAAACAATCAAATTTTAAAAAGTCAAAAGCACCAAAGCTTTCTGAAACAACTATGACGCAAATTGTATTTCCAAATGATACGAATCCAATGGGGATTTTACAAGGTGGCCGTTTAGTCCATTGGCTAGATACTGCAGCAGCAATATGTTCACAAAATCATGCTGAACATATTTGTGTAACCGCATCTATAGATAGCGTTAAATTTAAAGCTCCTGCAAAAGTAGGGGATATCATTACTATAAAAGCAAAAGTAACGCGTTCTTTTCATTCTTCAATGGAAATTTTTGTACAAGCATGGGCAAAAAAAGTGTTGACTCAAAAAGAATATTTAATTAATGAAGCTTTTTTTACTTTTGTAGCGATTGATGATTATGCTAATCCAACAGAAGTTCCTGTTTTGAAACCAACTACTGATGCTGAAAAACAGGAATATGAATTAGCAGATGAACGTAAAAAAGCGCGTTTGAAATCGAAATGATTCATCGAAATCAAGTTGTTAAGGTTAAGAAAAGGTCTAAAATTTTAACGATAGGTGGTCACGAAAATTAATAAATACGATATTTTCCATTGTTTTTTCTTTAATTTGCTTTTATATTATGAAAAGAGAAATTATTGAGACTTCGGATGGTTCTAAAACAATTCGTATAATTGATTTAGATGAAAATTACCATTCAAATCATGGTGCTTTACAGGAAGCAGAACATGTTTTTATTCAAAATGGACTTAAGTATTTTCAAGGTAAAACAGATGTTGAAATTCTTGAAGTTGGTTTTGGGACAGGATTGAATGCTTTTTTGACTGCAATTTATGGTTTAGAAAATTGTCAAAAAATTTCATACACTGGTATTGAGGCCTTTCCTGTAGCTGTGGAAGAATTAGAATTACTTGAATATCAATTTTTAAAAGGTGAGAAAAACAGTTCCATTTTTTCGAAAATTCATCAAGTAGAATGGAATTCATGGAACGAAATTCATCCCTATTTCAGATTGAATAAACTAGAAGAAAAAATTCAAAATAGCTTACTGAAAGCTAATACTTTGGATTTGGTTTATTTCGATGCATTCGGTCCGCGCGCGCAAATTGAAATGTGGACAACTGAAATTTTTAATAAATTATTTGAGGCAATCAAACCGAATGGCTTTTTAGTGACTTATTGCGCAAAAGGTCAAGTCAAAAGAGATTTAAAATCTGTAGGTTTCGAAATAGAACCACTTCCTGGACCTCCCGGAAAACGTGAAATGACAAGAGCTTGGAAAAGGTTGTAAGGGATGTTGTATTGAATTTTAGGAAAAGTCAATTTTAATTAATAATTCAATATTTAGCCTTGTCTAAAAATAGTTTGTATATTTGTTTAAAACAGGATGTATGTTAACACAAAGTGAAGAGAATTATCTAAAAGCAATTTATTCATTATCGGAGCAAAATGCTGAAATGATCTCTACCAATTTGTTAGCTGATAAAATGGCAACAAAAGCTTCTTCGGTTACAGATATGATTAAGAAATTATCTGAAAAATCATTAATAACTTATCTGAAATACCAAGGATGTGAATTGACTCCTTTTGGTCGCGAAACAGCTTTGCAAATTATACGTAAACATCGCTTGTGGGAAGTGTTTTTAGTTGAAAAATTAAATTTTGGTTGGGAAGAAGTACATGAAATAGCAGAACAACTTGAGCATATACAATCTTCTAAATTAACAGATAAATTAGATGAGTTTTTAAAGTTTCCGAAAATTGATCCACATGGTGATCCTATTCCAGATAAAAATGGTGTTTTTCAAAAACAAATTATAGCACAGCCATTAGCATCGATCCAAATATCCGAAAAAGCAACAATAACAGGAGTTGAGGATGGCTCTTCAGAGTTTTTTCAGTTTTTAAAAAGATATGAAATTGGATTAGGGACCGAAATAAAAGTACTGGAAAAATTTTCATTTGATCAATCTATTTTAATATTAGTTGGCGATAAAGAAATTAATTTATCAGCGCTAGTATCTCAAAAAATATACGTTTGTCAAGCATGAAATCAGGATTACTCATTTTAGCAATAGGAATTTTGATGTTTGCTTGTAAATGGGATGCTCAAAAGTATAATTCGCCTAAAATGATTGTTTGTACGACTACAATTGTTGGAGACATAGTCAAAAATATTGTAGGGAATCGTTATGAAATTAAAACATTAATGGGAGCAGGTGTTGATCCACATATTTATGAAGCCAAGCCATCAGATGTTCGTGCAATGGGAGAGGCAAATGTTATTATTTTGAGTGGATTACATTTGGAAGGAAAAATGTCTGATTTATTTCTTCGCTTGAAAGATGAAAAAAATATTATTTCATTTTCTGATGGTATGAACGTAACAAAATTGATTCGTTTAAATGCCCATTCTTTTGATCCTCATGTATGGTTTGATGTTGATTTATGGGGAAAAGGAATGCTTCATTGTAAAAATAGTTTACAGAAAATTTATCCGAAAGATGCCGTGTTTTTTGAAAAAAATTACCAAAAAATGAAACTGAAATTTCAACTTTTAAAACAGGAAATCACCAAAAAAATAAATACGATTCCCCGTTCGAAGAGAGTATTGGTTACTTCTCATGACGCATTTCATTATTTTGGAAAAGCTTATGGAATTGACGTGAAAGCTTTACAAGGAGTGTCAACCGTGACTGAACCAGGATTGCGGAATGTTTCAAATTTAGTTGATTTTTTAGTTGAAAAAAAAATACCTGCCGTTTTTATTGAAAGCAGTGTTTCTTCGAAATCGATAAAAGCAGTTTTGGAGGCTTGTTTGAAAAGAGGTCATCAGTTGAAAATAGGGGGGACGCTCTATTCAGATGCGCTTGGAGGTTCTGGTTCCAATGCAAATACGTATCTTAAAATGATTCGACAAAATGTGCAAACTTTTACAAATTCAATGAACTAACTTTATGAAAGGAAAATCAAGTATAGAAGTTCATAATTTATCTGTGACCTATCAAAATGTTCCTGTTTTGTGGGATATTGATTTCAGTTTACCTCAAGGTCAAATCATTGGAATTGTAGGTCCAAACGGTTCAGGAAAATCAACATTGCTGAAAGCGATTATGGATTTAGTTCCGATATCTAGCGGTTTTGTTAAAATTATGGATAAATCTCTAGGTTTAGTAAGAGATCTTGTAGCTTATGTTCCTCAACGAGAATCGGTGGATTGGAATTTTCCAGCATCAGTTGAAGATGTTGTGATGATGGGGAGATATAAAAAGAATAAATTATTCAATCGTTTAACAAAAATTGACAAAGAATTAGTTCAAGAGGCAATTGCTAAAGTTAAATTAGAAAAATATAAGGATAGACAAATTGCACAATTGTCTGGAGGTCAGCAACAACGTGTTTTTATAGCTAGAGCATTGGCACAAGGAGCTGATATTTATATCATGGATGAGCCATTTGTAGGAGTTGATATGGCAACAGAAAAAACGATTTTGGATTTATTGATTTTAATGAAAAATGAAGGTAAGACAATCATTATTGTGCATCATGATATTCAAACAGTTTCTAATTTCTTTGATTATATTGTATTATTAAATACTCGATTAATCGCCCATGGTAAAACAAGTGAAACTTTGACAGGAGAAAATTTACAAGCTACTTATGGAGGGCAATTGAATTTGTTAACGAAGATTCAAACACTGATAAAAGCGAAAGACTTTCCGTTACGCGAAGAAGGTTTTGAGGATAAATAATGAAGGACACTTTGACATATTTTTTATCTGACTCAGTAGCTTTGAAAGTATTGCTGGGAGTGATTATTATTGGTGCAACATCAGGAATTGTAGGGACATTTTCTTTTTTGCGCAAAAAAACGTTAGTGGGAGATGCAATAGCACATTCATTACTTCCTGGGATTTGTTTAGGTTTTTTGTTTACAGGAACAAAAGATCCTATCGGATTGATGTTTGGAGCATTAATTTCAGGATGGATTTCTGTTTGGGTAATTGATTATTTAGTATCTAAAACCAAATTAAGTGAAGATACAGCAATCGCTTTTGTTTCAACTTTTTTCTTTGCAATAGGCTCCGTTATATTATCGGTCATTTCAAAAAGTCAAAATGGAAATCAGTCAGGATTAAAAGATTTTTTATTTGGGAAAGCAGCCACGATGACGAATTACGATGTGAATGTTTTTGCGGTATTATCTGTATTGATAATAATTATGGTTACCGTTTTTTATAAACCATTTAAAATGTTGGCTTTCAATAAAGAGTTTGCACATGCAATAGGTTGGAATACAAAATGGATAGAATTTTTACTTTCTACAATCACTGTTTTGACAGTCGCAATCGGAATACAAGCTGTTGGGATTGTATTAACTTCGGCTTTATTAATAGCACCTTCTTCAGCTGCTCGTTACTGGACTAATAATTTAGTAAAAATGATTATCATTGCGGCTTTTATTGGAATGTTTTCAGGTGTTATAGGTGTTATTATTTCAGCCTCACAAGAAAATATGCCAACAGGACCATGGATTGTTTTTGTGTTATTTTTAATTACATTGCTTACTTTATTATTTTCTCCTCAAAAAGGTTGGTTTTCAATTCAGAAAAATCAAAGAGAAAATAAACGTAAAATTTCAGAAGAGAATGTTTTAAAAATATTTTACCAATTAAAAGAGTCTAAAATCGACCAAGTTTCTTACAGCGTATTTCTTGAAAAAAGAATGATGGATACAAGAGATTTATCAAAAACAATTCAAAATTTAATTCATAAAAAATGGTTGAAAAAGTTAAATTCAGATTATTCATTGACCGAAAATGGGGCAGTTGAAGCATCACGAGTCGTAAGGTTTCATCGTTTATGGGAACTATATTTGACCAAAAGGATGAATTTTAAAGAAGACCATATTCACGGAACAGCAGAAACAATAGAACATTTAATTACGCCTGAAATAGAGAAAGAATTATTAAAAGAATTAAATTTTCCTCTGGCAGATCCTCATAACAAAGAAATTCCATACGAATGAGTTTGAATGATTTTTTGACATTGTTAACGGCAGCAACTATTGGTTTAAGTTGTGCTATTCTAGGATGTTTCTTAGTTTTAAGGAAAGTCGTAATGGTTGGAGATGCTATTTCACACAGTGTTTTACCTGGAATTGCAATTGCTTATATCGTCAGCGCAAATTTTAATTCAAGTTTATTATTGATAGGCGCAGCCATTTTTGGTGTGATTACCACATTAATAATAGATTTTTTTCATAAGAAATTAAAATTGCAAGAAGATGCTTCAATAGGTATTACGTTTACTTGGTTGTTTGCTTTAGGAGTGATTATTATTACATTATTTACAGAAAGTAATACCGATTTAGATCAAGATTGCGTTTTATTTGGAGAATTAAGTTCTTCGTTTTTAGATAAAATTATTATGAATGATTACTTAATCGGAACAAGAAGTTTTTGGATGATATTTCCTGTTTTTTTAATAATTGTAATTTTTGTAGTTCGAGGGTTTAAAGGACTTTTACTCATTTCATTCAATGAAGAATATGCAAAGTCAAAAGGTATTCATGTTTCCATGTGGAATTTGATTTTTATGAGTTTGGTTAGTATTACAACTGTAATGAGTTTTGAAAGTGTTGGAGCGGTATTGGTTGTAGGATTATTGGTAATTCCACCAGCCACAGCATATATCCTTTCAAATGATCTAAAAAAAATGATATTTATAGCTTGTGGTTTGACCCTTTTAGCTTGTATATTAGGATTTTATTTTTCAATTTTAATAGATGTTTCTATGAGTTCAATGGTCATTGTAACCTGTGGAATGTTGTTTTTTAGTGTTTTAGCATACGAAAAGTTAAAAAAAATGTTAAAAAGTAAAAAATAATATTTTTTTTAATCGATTGAAATTCAGTTTAGTATATAAAATCTATCTATTTGATGCTAAAATAATTTAAATTTTATTTGTTTTGTAAAGATAAATGTGTGTATCTTTGCTTCATACAATTTCATAGTTGTAGTTTAGGTTTTATAGTTTTAGCAAGGTTTAGCGAAAAGAGAAACACATTCCATAAGGATTTGTTTCTCTTTTTGTTTTTTAGGCCTTTTTTTTGTATTTAAATTAACCCCAAATTGATTATAATGAGTAAAATATTAATAATTTCAGGAGGAAATAAAGGTATTGGTAAAGGTCTAACAACAATTTATTTAGAAAAAGGATATATTGTTTATTCATTTTCAAGAAGCATTAATTCGGAGTTTGTTCATGATAATTTAGTTCAATTTAAAGTAGATGTTTCCAATATTGATGAATTGGAAGTAAATATATTAGATGTTTTTAGCACAATAGATTTAAATCAGAATGAAGAAATAACGTTAATTAATAACGCAGGGACATTAGGGTGTGTTAATCAATTGACTCAAATTTCAGTTGAGGACATTCAAAATACATTAAATACGAATTTGTTGGGACCAATAATCATTACTAAATTATTTCTAAATTATTTCAATTCACAAAAGAAAAAAATTATTAATGTTTCCTCTGGAGCAGCGTCAAAAGAATTTTACGGATGGTCAGTTTATGGTACAACAAAAGCTGGACTTGATTTTTTTTCAAAATCCATTGCGTTCGAATATCCAGAAGTGAAAGTGTTGAATATATATCCAGGTGTAGTTGATACAGACATGCAACAAGAAATTAGATCTAAATCAACACTTGAATTTAAACTGGTAGATCAATTTATTGATTATAAAAAAAAGAATGTATTGAATGATATTTACGTAGTAGGGAAGAAAATATTTGAATTATCAGATGAAGGAGCTTTTTATTCAGGTGAAATTATTAGAATTAAAGATAATAGAGAATAAGAGATTTTCAAATCTAATGAAAATCGGAGTGTGAAATTTAAATTCAAAACAGTTACTAAGTATATGTAAAAATATTTATTTTAGAATAAAGTTATTTTTTTTATCTTTAGACACACTATTTTAAGAATGAGGGATAAGCAAATAGATCAAATTTTAAATACTTTAAGGTCTATCAATAAAGATGAATTTAAAGCTTCTATTACAACGGAAAATTCGTTTGATAGTATCTTAATTGAATTGAGCTTCCTTGAAAATAAAATAGATTCACAAAAAAAGCGTATAAAAAATATTATTGAGTGTATCACTGAAAGTTGTACCGGTAATTTAAATAATCAGATTCCGATATCATCTGAGGAAGATGAATTAGATGTTATTTCTTTAGGATTCAATACCTTTCTTGAAGAATTGACAGAGACTACTGTTTCAAAAGATAAATTAATAGAAGCAAATAAAGAAATAATAGAACGTGAGCAAAAATTAGACGAAGCTCAAAAAGTTGCTAAAATTGGAAGCTGGGAATATGATTTTACGACAAACAAAACAATTTGGTCTAAACAATTATATTCTATTTTTGAAATATCACCAGATACAACAGGTGATTTAATCGAACAATTTAGATCAAAAATTCATCCAGAAGATGTTCAGTTTTTTGAAAAAATGGCTTCTTTTGATCAGTCGGCAAAAAGTCACTTTCATGAATTTAGACTGATAACAAAAAAAAAATCAATCAAATATATTTTAGCAACGATTTATTCAAATTTTGAAAAAGGAAAATCGAGTCAAATTTTAGGTACATTTCAAGATATTACAGAAAGAAAAAAAACAGAACAAAAAGTTCTTGAACTAGAACAATCGGAAACAAAACACAAAAAGAAATTAATAGAAGCGATTCTTTTTACAAAAGAAAAAGAACAAAAAAGAATGGCTCAAGAGTTACATGATGATATTGGTTCTTCGTTAATGGTCATAAAATTTGCAGTGCATAAATTTGATGTAGAAGAAGAAAAAAAACAAGAATTATATGATTCAATTTCCGAAATTGTCGAAAAAGTAAGAAATTTATCGAATGAACTTTCTCCAAATGTCTTAGAAGAGTTTGGTTTAGTTAATGCTTTACGACATTATTCTGTATTATTAAAAAAATCAACTCCTTTAGAAGTTTATTATGATACGAATATTATTGATCATACTTATCTTACGAAAGAGGAGGAAATTTCACTTTATAGAGTCGTTCAAGAAATAATTAACAATATTTTGAAATATGCTGAAGCAACAATTGTTAAAATTGATCTTTCATATCGCGACAATCTTATTTCTCTTACCATAGAAGATAATGGAAAAGGTTTTATTCCATCAAATAAGCATAAAAACGGATATACATTAGGGATTCTTAACATAGAAAGTAGAATTGATTATATTCAAGCTGAAATTTCTTATATACCAAGAAAACCAAAAGGAACAATTGTTAAGATATTGAAAATAATTTCAGTTTAACTTTTGACATCCCTCTCCTTTTCAATTTTAAATAACATCTGAGTTTGAAATGTTAATCTACATATTCACAATTCAGTATGATATACAATTTCAATAAATTTTAAAAGGAATTTTTAATCGAATTGATATGTTTCTTCCAAGTTCATTACTATAGTATCTGAATCGATTGAGATAGTCTCGGTAACTTTCATTTGTTAAATTATTGATAGATAGATTTAATTTCAATTCTTGTTCCTTTATATTAATCGAAAAACCAGTTTCTATATTGGAAATTAGGTAAGCTTTTGGTGAATCAATGAAATCAACATCTTGAGGTAAATTCCACTGTTTAGCGACATATAAAACGCCTATTTGGAAATATATTTTTTCTAATTTCCCCCATTTTTCTTTGTCAAATTGAAGGGATAAATCAGTTCTGTTAGAAGGAATATTTATTAAAAAATCATGAATAGATTGATTATAAGCATATATTAAGCTTGATTTACTTTGTAAGGTTATAAATGGGAGAAATTTATAATTAATCGCAAAATCAATTCCCGAAATTATTACATTCGCCTGTTGATATTTAAAAAGGGGAAATACACCAAATTCTGTTTCAATAAATTGTTTTGTAGGATTGATATAAATAAAATGATTCATTTGGTTGGTATAAGCCCCAATTTCAAAATTTAATTTTTCTTTGGAGTAATTTAAAAATAGTTGTAAATTATTTGAAATTTCGGATTGTAATGTTGAGTCTCCGATTTCAAAAGATGCTGCACTTTGGTGAATGCCATTTGCATACATTTCTATTGGAGAAGGGGGTCTCCATCCTTTACTGAAAGCAAGGTGTAAATTGATTTTTTTTGAAAATTGATAAATTGATCCTAATGAAAAACTTGTGTTATTCCATGTTAATTTTTGGTATATTTTATCCGGATTTTCAATGATTCGAAGCATTTGCTTAGAATCATATCGTAATCCAGCTTCAAAAATAATTTTCCGAAAGTGATATTTTTCCATCCAAAATATACCTTTGGTTAGATTTAAATAATTTGGAATTAATGCAACTTCTTCTGAGCCAGAAAAAGTATTTTGTTGTGTTAATAAATTCAAGCCAATACATCCTGAAAAATGTTTATAAGTTTGATGTTCCCATACTAGTTCTGAGATTTGAGAATTTAATTGAAAAAGAGCATCAGGATTATTTGTAGTTTCATTTTCAGTTCCCCCTCCCTCAAATTCTGAGCGTTTATTTTTTTGAATTGAAAAGGTATAAATTACTTTTCCATATTTTTGAAATTGATATTCACTTTTTACTTTGAGCATTTGATGATTTACTTCTTGAAATCCACGATTAATTTTATACGAAAAAATGGATGGAACTAATGGTGTTTTTGATTGATATAATAACAATAAATCATCGAGTTTTTCAACATTGGATCCCGTATAAATTCCATTTTTTGAATTGAAACTGCTATAATATGTATTGAGTTTGAATCGGGTAGTAATATAGTTTAAAACAACTGAAAAATCTTTCTCTATTGATGCACTATTCGTTAAATAATAAGTCGGGGTTTTCATACTACCTCTTTCGATACCTGTTACTTGTGCTCTCCAGCTTAATCCTTTTAATTTTTTATCAAAACAACCTTCTAGATAATTTGAGATAGTTCCACTTTTCCCATTTGAAGCACAAATGCTATTCATTTCTCCACGAAGAGCACGGATTCTGGGAAGTTCTTTTGTTTCAACTAAAACGACACCAGCTATAGCTTCTAGGCCATATCTAATACTACTAGCACCTTTAATTACACTTAATTTGGAAGCAATAAAAGGGTCAATTTCCGGCGCATGATCACTTCCCCAGTTTTGCCCCTCTAAACGTACACCATTATTTAAAATTAACACACGATTTCCATATAAACCATGAATCATAGGTTTTGAAATTGTAGGGCCAGTTTGAACTGAATTTACGCCAGATATTGCTTTTAAACTTTCACCTAAAGATTTACCTCTTATTTTATCAAGGTCCTCATTTGTTAATGTGATTTTTTGTAACGATTCTATTTCTTGATTTTTAATAATATGTCCCTCAATCACGACATCTTGTAGCTCATGAAAACAAGACTCTATCTCTACAATTAAACTTGTATCTGATGATAATTCTAATTGTATAATGGTTGGACTTTCATTTTCGGAATGAAAAAAATCAATACTATATTTTCCGCTACACAGTTTAGTGAATTCAAATTTCCCAATGGAATCCGATAAAAAAAAGGTATTCTGAAATTTAATTTTTGAATAAGGAATACCTTCTTTTGACTTTTGATCTAAAATTTGTCCTTTTATGGTTAATGAACATTTAATATCTTGTGCATACCCACAGATGCACATCCTTGTAAATATTAAAAAGAATATGACTTTCATATTTTTAGTGTTGTTTTTGAAAATAAATTATTATCTCTTCCAAAAAAATCTATCTAAATTCTTTCTAAAGAGACATTACTGTAAAAGATTTGTTTTCAAAAACTAGGAGGTCCACGGTGTATAAAAGGTAGAAATTCATGACAATGGTTATATTCAAAGTATGAATTTACTATTTGGACATAATTTTTTAATTTGAAATGATAAAATATAAGCGATTGTATATCAAATGAATCTATGTTGTAATCACAGGCGAAACATTTTTTTTCAAATTTTAATGTATGATTTTGATTTTTTGAAAAATGAGCATGTTTTTCTAGGCCGCAATCATGCCAAATTGATTTGGGAGTGACCAAAACAAAAAAGCTGAAAAGCAAAATAAAAGAAAGCCATTTTTTTAATTTCACAAGTCAAAATTAAGTATATTATTTTGCAACAATACGATTGAAACGAATATTTAATGATTGTTCGATCTGTCTTATTTTACGAATCTCTTTATTATCAACTATACTGAGCGAAACTCCTTTTTTTCCAGCTCGGGCTGTTCTACCACTTCGGTGTGTATAATTTTCCATTTTTTCAGGTAAATCATAGTGAACAACAAAGGATAAATCGTCAATATCTATTCCTCTTGCAGAAACATCTGTGGTAATAAGTAATTGAATTTTATGATTTTTAAATGCCCGCATTGCTTTTTCACGTTCCCTTTGTTGTAAATCTCCATGAATAGCATCAGCAATGAATTTTTTAGTTTTTAATTGTTCAACTAATTTCTGACAACCAGCTTTCGTACGACAAAAAATAATCCCGCTAGTTCCTCCTTGAACAGCTAAAAATTGAACTAAAGTTGAAAATTTAAAATTTGCATCACAAGTTACAAATTGATGTTCAATCTGATTGTTTACTTGATTGCGCTTGCTCACAGTAACACTTGGAGCATCTGGAGACATGTATTTCCCAATAATATTTTTCAAAGTGTCGGGTAAAGTTGCTGAAAATAACCAAGTGTTTCTCGACCCAATTGTGTATTTCAATATTGCATCTAATTCATCTTTAAATCCCATGCTTAACATTTCATCCGCTTCATCCAAAACAATGGTTTCAACATAACTTAAATCTACAGCTTTTCGATCTAATAAATCAATTAAACGTCCTGGTGTTGCAACAACGATATGTGTTGGACGAGATAATTTGAAAATTTGTTCATCTATTTTTTCTCCTCCATAAACCGCTTCGATAAAAATTTTATCAGAGGAAAATTTGGTGTATTTAAATAATTGCTTCGCTATTTGTTGTCCTAATTCTCTAGTTGGCGATAAAATTAATGCTTGGATTTTTTTTTCTTCTGGAATTATTCGTTGTAATAATGGCAAACCAAAAGCGGCTGTTTTCCCTGTTCCAGTATTGGCCTGACCGATAAAATCAGTTCCTTGATCCAATAAAAAAGGAATCGCTTTTTCTTGAATTTCAGTAGGTTTTGTAATTCCCATAGCTTCTAAAGCCTGAATAAATTGCTCTTTTACGCCTAATTCCTTAAATGTTTTCATTTTAATATGATTATCTTCTAGAAAATTCTAAAAGCTACAGGTTTTATATATTTATCAAATAATTTAATGCTTCTTCAATTTCTTTGTTGCCGAAATTTTGATCAAATTCACAGTTTCCAATCGATGTTAAAACACATCCTTTTATTTCCCCTGAAAAATTCTTTTTATCATTTTGCATTAAGGATATAATGTTTTCTATTTCAGTTGACTCTATTTCTATTTTTGGAAAAACAGCGGTTAAAATCCGTTCTATTTCAAGCCATTGTTCTTCTGAAAGTATTCTACGTTGATACGAAATAAACGCTTCAGCTAACATCCCTAATCCAACGGCGTGTCCATGTGATATTGGCTCTTTATCCAATAAATATCCTTCAATTCCATGACCAATTGTGTGTCCAAAATTTAATTTTTTACGTACATTGGCTTCTTTCGGGTCTTCTGATACAATTTGATTTTTTATTCGAATTGATTTTTCAATAAAAGCACCAGTTATTAAATCTTCTAAAGCTTCTATGGCAATTAATTCATTCCAATGATTCGCATCGCAAATCAAGGCATGTTTGAGCATTTCAGCATATCCATTCATCAATTCATGCTTCGGTAAAGTTCCTAAAAATGAAGAATCAATAAACAATGCTTTCGGATTGGTAAATGTACCCAATTGATTTTTATAAGGCCCCAAATCTATCCCTGTTTTTCCTCCGATTGAAGCATCAATCATTCCTAATAGGGTAGTTGGAATATTAATAAAATCTATTCCTCTTTTGAAAATTGAAGCAATGAACCCCCCCATATCTGTTACAATTCCTCCTCCTAAGTTGATGATCAGATCTTTACGGCCAATTTGATAATCAGAAAGAGCTTCCCAAACTTGAAAACAAACTTCCATAACCTTGTTTTCTTCACCTGTAGGCAACAACATCACCTCTGCTTCTTTTAATTCATCAAAGCTTGTGATCAAAAACTCTAAACAAAAATCATGAGAATTTTCATCTACAATAATTACAATTTTAGAATTTTTGTATTTGTTTTTCAGTAAATTATGAAAAGAAGAGTTTAACAAACTTCCCAGTTCAATCGGATATTCTGAAGCAATATTTTTAATCATATTCACTATTGTAAAGCTAATTTTAAACAAATGTAAATAAACCCTTTTAGAATACATACAAGATATGAAAAAAGGAATTACTTTTGTCCTACATATTTTGCATTATGATATCTTTTGACAACACAGAAATTGCTTTTAAAAGCAAATCAGATAAGGACCTTAAAAAGGCTTATTGGTTATTCAAAATTGTAGGAAATCCTTCAATGGTGAAATTCGGTAAATCAGCGACTAACTTTTCATTAAAAGCCAAGTTGCCAATCAAAGGAATAATAAAGGCAACTATTTTTAATCAATTTTGTGGTGGCGAAACAATTAAAGATTGTAAACATGCTATTGACACTTTAGGGAACTTTGGAATTGGTACTATTTTAGATTATTCGATTGAAGGTAAAACGAGTGATGAAGATTTTAATGCAACTGTGAAAGAAATTGTTTCCACAATTAACGAAGCTAAAACGAATAAAAATATTCCTTTTGGCGTTTTTAAAGTAACTGGAATTGCGCGATTTGCAATTTTAGAAAAAGCAAATCCTGAAAATGCAATATTAAACGAAGCTGAACAAAAGGAATTGAATGATGTCATCAGTAGAGTAGATACAATCTGTAAAGCTGGTTTTGAAGCTGGAATTCCAGTTTTTATTGATGCAGAAGAAACATGGATTCAAAATACAATTGACAGAATAACTGTTCAAATGATGCAAAAATACAATCTTGAAAAAGCTATTGTTTATAACACGGCTCAAATGTACCGTCATGATCGATTGGAGTTTTTGAAAAATGAAATCAAAGAAGCACGTGAAGGCAATTATTTTTACGGAATTAAATTAGTTCGTGGTGCCTACATGGAAAAAGAAAGAGAAAGAGCGATTGAAAAAGGATATTCTTCACCAATTCAACTAGATAAAGTAGCTTCTGATCGCGATTTTGATAAAGCTTTAGAATTAATCCTCGATAATATTGATGTAATGTCTTTATGTGCAGGGACACACAATGAAGAAAGTTCTGATTATTTAGCTGAATTAATAGCTCAAAAAGGATTAGAGAAAGATGATTCACGCATATATTTCGCACAATTGTTAGGAATGAGTGACCATATTTCTTATAATTTAGCTCATAATAATTACAGAGTTGCCAAATATGTTCCTTATGGGCCTATCGAAGAAGTAATGCCATATTTATTAAGAAGAGCTGATGAAAATACGTCGGTTGCGGGACAAACAGGTAGAGAACTTCGATTAATTATGGCTGAAAGAAATAGACGTAAGAAATAGTTCGTTTGATTCAGAAACGATTGAATTTGTTATGGCTTCTTTTTCGATTGTTATTATTTTTGTAAATAAAGATCTATTATATCCTTCAAATAATGTCTCAAAAATCAAAAAATAATCTCATAAAAATTCTAAAAAGTAAAATCAAAACAGTTTCTCAGAATTTTTAACACAATCAAAGTTTATTTCGATAAACTTTGATTGATACTTTACCGCTTTATGAATAGCCTTCGAATTAAAACTTTTTTGAATCAACCCTACACTAAAAAAGGAAATCCTTGGACCAATATTGTTTTAATTTCTTGCTCAATCAGTATATTCATGTTGATTATACAACCGTTTGATATGAATAATATTCCGTATTTGGAAAAATATTTTGTCTTAATTGGTTTTGGTTTAGTTACTTTGATTGTAGCATCATTGCATCAAGTAGCTAGTGTTACGCTATTTAAAAAATATTATGACCCTACCAAATGGACTGTAAAAAAGAATTTCAAATTAATTACACTCATTTTTTTTCTTATCGGTTGGGGAAACATTTTTTACATTAAATTAATAGCTAAAGATTTTAATATTTCAATATCCACTATTTTTATTTTCCAAATTTATACTTTGGTGGGAGGTATCTTTCCTGTCAGTTTAAGTGTAATCTTATTACAACAATACCGACAATTAAAATTTAATGACATTTTAGTCTCTGATTTTGAGAATCAAATACTGAAAATAAATGATACTTTTGAAAATAATAAAGAATTAAAATTTTTATCTGAAAATGGAAAAGATTTTCTAACTATTTTGGAATCACAATTAGTATTTATCGAAACGCAAGGAAATTATCTCCAGATTTATTATTACTCTAATAATTTAATTGAAACAAAATCAATTCGAAACACATTAAAAACGATTGAATTGATGTTCGAAAATAAAAATTTTATACAGAAAACGCATCGTGCATTTTTAGTCAATTTGAGACAACTTGAAACGTATCAAAGTAATGTGAATGGATTTTATTTAAAATTGAAGAATTGTGATGTTAAAATTCCAGTTTCAAGAACGTATTCAAAAAATATACGAAGCTTTTTAACTCAATTATAATTCTGAAAATTTTTAAAATTAACTGTAAACAAGGTAATTCATCCCTTATTAATAGTCAAATATCCCTAGATGCAATTATGTTTTAGAATCATTTTATGTTTGTGTAAAATTTAATTTAAAAACGATAATATGCTTAACAAACAAAATATATTTAACATTCTTCATTGTTTCATCTTTATGATGATATATGAAAATTCCTTCGGTCAATTTGATGAAAAATTTTATTTTCCTTCGAAAGAAATACAAATTAGTGATAGTCTAACATTTGAAAGTTATTTTTTCAAAATAGACAATGATAGTCTTAATTACATCGTGTTTAATCCTCAGAATAATCAAATAAAAACAACTTGTATTTATTTTCATGGAGCAGGAGGCAACTATAGTAATTATATTAATTTAATTAAGCCTATTATTAAATGCGGGATTCAAGTAATTATGGTTGATTTTAGAGGGTATGGTAATTCTTCAGGAAAACCAACTCATTTAAATATCAAAGCAGATGGAGAAAAATTATTAAGCTTTTTGTTAGATAAATTTAAAATGAATAAAATCATACTTTACGGTGCTAGTATGGGAACTCAGATTGCAACTTATTTAGCCCAAAAATATCAAGATGAAATAACGGCTCTGGTGTTAGATGGAACGATAAGCTCATTTACAGATATTGCATTGGTTTCCGCTCCTTTGGCACAGAAAAGCATGATACAGCAATATGTTACAGCACCCTATTCTGCCAAAGAAGATATTCAATTAATTCAACCCAATAATATGAAAATACTAATAATTCATTCCGAACAAGACTCCGAAATTCCAATTGCTATGGGAAAAGAGGTTTTTCAAAATGCGCCAATTCCGAAAGATTTATGGATTTATTCCGGTGAGCATTTAGAAGCACCTCTTAAAGAAACCAAACTGTTTATGGAAAAGATAAAGCTGTTAATTCAATAATCAATATATTCGTCTTCAAATACGAATCTGTGCGCGAAATTTTTGTCGAACTCAGATTCGTAAATTATTCAATATAACCTTTGTTTTGAGGGGATAATATTTGTTTTGAACAAATAAAATGTTCTTAAATGATTTATCTTAAATTTGAACTTTCTTTATAGGCAACTAATTTTTGAATTAAAATTTTGAAAAATCATAACTATTTTGAATACTTAAAAGATAATGAATTAAATTATCATCATTTTTTATCTTTACTACAAACAAAAACAATAAAAAAAGGAAATTTCTTTTTAAAAGGAAATGAAAAATGTAATTATTTAGGATTAGTAGTTCATGGTGTACTTCGAAGTTTTTATATAAACAATAAGGGTGAAGAAATTAATTTTTTGTTTCATATTGAAAATCAATTGTTTGGTGATTATGAAAGTGCTTTAATAAATGAATGCTCAAAATTAAATATTCAAGCTTTGAAAGATACTACCATATTAATTATTGCGAAAGAAGATCTTTTTAAATTATATCAAAGTAATGAGTATTGGCAAGAATTTGGCCGGAAAATTTCTGAATCAATTTATATTTCTTCTAAAAAGAGAATCGAAGAAATGCTTTATTACTCGCCTGAAGAAAGGTATCAAAACTTAGCCCAAAATTATCCGCAAATATTACAAAATATCCCTCAAAAACACATTGCAAGCTATATAG
>JACOTM010000107.1 GCA_016178305.1 Flavobacteriia bacterium
ATGATTGGTACAGATTCTCATACTGTTAATGCAGGTGGTTTAGGTATGGTTGCTATTGGTGTTGGTGGTGCTGATGCTGTGGATGTAATGGCTGGTATGGCTTGGGAATTGAAATTCCCTAAATTAATTGGAATAAAATTAACAGGTAAGTTAAACGGCTGGACTTCTGCAAAAGATGTAATTTTAAAAGTTGCTGATATTTTAACTGTAAAAGGTGGGACAGGTGCAATTGTTGAATATTTTGGTGATGGTGCTATTGCATTGTCTTGTACAGGAAAAGGAACGATTTGTAACATGGGAGCTGAAATTGGAGCAACAACTTCAACTTTTGGATACGATGATTCGATGAGACGTTATTTAGCAGCAACAGGGCGTCAAGAAGTGGTTGATGCAGCTGATGCAATTGCTGAACATTTAACAGGAGATAAAGAAGTTTATGAAAATCCTGAAAAATATTTCGATCAAGTAATTGAAATTAATCTTTCTGAATTGGAGCCGCAAATTAACGGTCCTTTCACGCCAGATAGAGGTACGCCGGTTTCTAAAATGAGAGCTGAAGCTACAGCGAATAATTGGCCAATGAAAATTGAATGGGGATTGATTGGTTCATGTACAAATTCTTCTTATGAAGATATGTCAAGAGCAGCTTCTATAGCAAAACAAGCAATCGAAAAAGGTTTATTACCAAAAGCTGAATTTGGAATTAACCCAGGTTCTGAGCAAGTAAGATATACAATCGCTAGAGATGGTATTATTGATACTTTCGAAAAAATTGGAACAAAAGTATTTACAAACGCTTGCGGACCTTGTATTGGTCAGTGGGATAGAGCGGGAGCTGAAAAACAAGAGAAAAACTCAATTATTCACTCATTCAACCGTAACTTCTCTAAAAGAGCTGATGGTAACCCAAATACACATGCATTCGTTGCATCACCTGAAATCGTTGCTGCGATAGCAATTGCTGGTGATTTAGGATTCAATCCTTTAACAGATACATTAACAAATGATAAAGGTGAACAAGTAAAATTAGATCCACCAACTGGATGGGAATTGCCTCCAAGAGGATTTGATGTTGAAGATCCATTATATCAAGCGCCTGCAGAAGATGGTTCTTCTGTTGAAATCGCTGTTGCTGCAGATTCTTCACGTTTACAGTTATTAGAGTCTTTTGATGTTTGGAATGGTGAAAATATTACAGACGCTAAGTTGTTAATCAAAGTTGACGGAAAATGTACAACTGATCACATTTCTATGGCTGGTCCATGGTTGAAATACAGAGGTCACTTGGATAATATTTCTAATAATATGTTAATTGGTGCTGTAAATGCTTTTAATAGCAAAGCAAATGAAGTTAAAAACCAATTGACAGGTGTTTATGGTGAAGTGCCAGCTGTACAAAGAGCTTATAAAGCTGCAGGTGTGCCTTCAATTGTAATTGGTGATCATAACTATGGTGAAGGTTCTTCAAGAGAGCATGCAGCTATGGAGCCAAGACATTTAGGTGTTAAAGCAGTGATTGTAAAATCATTTGCACGTATTCATGAAACAAACTTGAAAAAACAAGGAATGTTAGGTTTAACTTTTGCAAATGAAGCAGATTATTCTAAAATCTTAGAAAATGATGTTTTTAATTTTATAGATTTAAAAGAATTTGCTCCAGAAAAACAATTAACATTAGAAATTGTCCATGAAAATGGAACAAAAGAAAATATTAAATTAAATCATACTTATAATGCACAACAAATTGAATGGTATAAAGCAGGTTCTGCTTTGAATTTAATAAAGTTACAAGAGGTTTAATATGAATTGATTATCTTTTAAAACAAAAAAGTCCCTATTAAAAACAGGAACTTTTTTGTTTTAGTCAATTTATTTTACATAAATTCGCTACACAATTTAATTATCAATAAATATCAAAAAAAATTATGAAAAAAATTTATTTAACTGTCTTAACCGTAGCGTTAAGTTTAACATCACTTAATTCGAACGCGCAATGTATCGAACAAGGAAAAATATTAATTGATGGGTATTATGGTTTCCCTAATTTATATTCTTCAATTTTTAAAGGTTTGTATGCAAATTCAGGAACAGAGTTAAATTTGAAAATTGGAAGTTTAGGACCAATTGGTTTACGAACTGAGTATTTGTTAACAGATAAAATTGGTTTAGGATTAGATTTAGGGTTTAATTCTTCTTCTATTTCTTATGATGATAATACTACGATTTATAATTCAACTACAGGTAATTATGATCCAATTACTTACAATTATAAATTTTCGACAAAAAAAATAGGTGCTATAGCGACTTTTAATTTTCACTTTATCGAAAATGATAATCTAGATGCATATTTTACAGTTGGAATGGGATATGGTAATAGAAGTTTTACATACGCTTCGAATGACCCAAATTATTCTTTTGCTACAGTAAAATCTATTATACCAGTTGCTTATAAAATTGGAGTAGGAATGAGATATTTCTTTACTGAAAATATTGGTGCTAATTTGGCTTTAGGTTTTGGTCAAGGTGGTTTAATTAATGCTGGTTTAACGGCTAAGTTTTAATTATATAAATCTATATTGAACAAGAAAGGGATGTATAATAACATCCCTTTCTTGTTTTTATTATATGTGTTTGATTAAAATTTTACACTTCAATTCCAACAGGGCAATGATCTGATCCATGTACTTCATTTAAAATAAAAGCGTCTTTTAAATTTGAAATGTAACTTTCAGACATTAAAAAATAATCAATACGCCAGCCAACATTTTTTTCTCTTGCACCACCTCTGTAACTCCACCAAGTATATTTTACTTCCTCGTTGTTTTTAACTCTAAATGTATCCAATAAACCATTTGAAGTAAAAGCATCCATACCGTCAATTTCTTGTTGCATATACCCAGCTGATTTATTGTAATTTTGTTTAGGTCTTGCCAAATCGAGTGCTTTGTGTGCAACATTGAAATCACCGCAAACTACAACTGGTTTTGTTTTTTCTAAATTTTTTATATAATGTAAAAAACATTGATCCCAAGATTGTCTGTAATCTAATCGTAATAATTCACTACCAGAATTTGGAACATAAACAGTAATTAAATAAAAATCTGAATATTCGGCACAAATGATACGTCCTTCATTATCATGATCACTTTCTCCCATGTCATAAGTAACTTTTATAGGAACTTCTTTGGAGATAATTGCTGTTCCTGAATATCCTTTTCGTTCAGCTTCATTGGCATATACATTATATCCTTTTAACTCTTCAACTGCTTCTTTAACTTGCTCAACAGTTGCTTTAGTTTCCTGTAAACAAATTACATCAGCATTCACTTTTTTCATATCAGAGATGAAATCTTTTTTTGTAATTGCTCGAATACCATTTACATTAAATGAGATTATTTTCATGTTTTATTTCTTTTTTTTATAATTTGTTTCGTAGATTTCTATATATTTCTCTACGGTTATTTTTTTCATTAATTCTCCTATAAGTTGGTAAGGAATATCACTCATTTTTTTAAATCTTATGCAACTTTTCCCCATGTCTAATTTACTTTTAGAATGTTTAGGATATTCTTCAATAAACCATTGTAATAATTTAGGGTCAGCATATATTCCCATGTGATACAGGGCGATAAAGTTTTTTTGAGAAGCAAAACCTGCAAATGGTAAAGGTAACTCAGGAGTACAATGATATCCATCTGGATAAATTGAATGTGGAATTGAATAACCAATCATTCCGTACCCTGGTCCTTCTTCAAAACCTTCTGGTAAATTCTCTATTATACAATTCCTTAAATTTAATAAGGGTACCTTTCTTTCTTCAGGAACAAGGTCTAAATATTTTTCAAAATTTTCAGCTTCAATTCTCATTTTATTCTTTTTAGTTTATATTTTTTTCCATGACAAAATCTTCCATGAAATAACCATTTCCAATGTCAATATTTTCTTCTTTGATTATCTTGAATCCTAATTTTTTATAAAATTCAGTTGCACTATTATATCGATTTACATTAAGAAGTAAGCTTGTTGTTGCTGTGTTTTTTAGAAAATCTTCGGTATATTCAATTAGTTTTTTCCCCACACCCAAACCTTGAGCTTCTGGCAAAACATATATTTTATGAATTTTAGAAATATTATTCTCTGGATAATTGGATTGAAAGCCTATAAAACCTAAGTCTAAACCATTGGATTTTAAAATAACAAAATAATGACCTTTCAGGACCTGATTTGAAAGTGTTTCTGTATTATACATCCAGTCAAGCATATATTTAATTTGTGCTTCTGATAAAATATTCTTAAACGTATCTGGCCAAGTTTTTAAAGCAATTGATTGGACACGACTAATTGTACTGCAATCTATTATTTCAATTTCAAACTTCATAAAATGTATAAATAGGAGATTAAAAATAAGTTTATTTTATTAAAAATTCTATTTCAAACCTTAAAAAGATAGAAAATATCGAATATTCTGACTTTCTTTGTAAGTATGCATTATGCAATTATTGATATAGAAACAACTGGTGGTAATCCCAAAAGCTCAAAAATAACTGAGATAGCCATTTATAAATCGGATGGTAAGGAAATCATTGATCAGTTTGTTTCATTAGTTAATCCTGAAATGAATATCCCTGATTTTATAGTGAATTTAACAGGTATTAATAATTCAATGGTGTTAAATGCTCCTAAATTTTATGAAATAGCAAAGCAAATTATAGAATTTACCGAGGATTGTGTTTTTGTTGCTCATAATGTTGCTTTTGATTATACCGTAATGCGTTATGAATTCAAAAGTTTAGGTTTTGATTATCGAAGAAAACATTTGTGTACGGTTCGGGCATCCCGTTTTATTTTACCAGATTTAGAGTCTTATAGTTTAGGGAAATTGACTCGGAGTTTAGGCATTGAATTAATAGGAAGACATAGAGCTGGTGGAGATGCTTTTGCTACAGCTAAGTTATTTGCGCTTTTATTCGATAAAGATCTAAAGAATTTAGAAACATTTATTCAAGAAGATGTTAACCCGCAAATATTTCACCCGAATTTTGATGTCAATGATTTGGACGAAATACCTGATAAAACGGGTATATATAAATTTTTTAACGAGTTTAATCAAATTATTTATATTGGTAAAAGTAAACATATTAACAAACGAATCAGTCAACATCTAAAAAATACAAAGTCTAAAAAGGGCTTACAATTAATCAAAGAAATTACACGCATTGAATTTGAATTAACAGGATCAGAATTAATTGCTTTGCTATTAGAATCTTCTTTGATTAAACAATATCAGCCAGTTTATAATACCGCTTTAAAGGGTGATAAATTTCCTTATGGTCTGTTTTATTATGAAGATGACGCTTCTTACATTCGTTTTTACTGTGCGATTATTCGTAAAACTAATGCCGTACCGATTATGAGCTTTAGTACGAAAAAGGAAGCAAATGAAACTATTCATCGATTTGTTGAAAAATATCATTTATGCCAAAAATTATGTGATTTATACCCAACGAACTCAACTTGTTTTCAATACACTATAAAAAAATGTAATGGTGCTTGTGTGAAAGAAGAGTCTGCAAGTGATTATAATATCAGATGTCAACAAATGATTAATGATTTATTAATAGATAATAGTAGTTTTTTTATTATTGAAAGTGGTCGTCAAAAAGGGGAGAAAAGTTTAATTCAAATTGAAAAAGGTTCTTTAATTGGTTATGGTTTTGTGCCTTTTCATGTGCAATACTCTCCTTTAGCAAAGTGGGAAAAGCATATTACAATTATTCATGAAGATAAAGATTCTAGCAATATTTTACGCGCTTATTTAAATCAAAAAGAGGAATTGAATATTGTTCCTTATTCAATTTAGATTGAACTATTAACAAGTAAAGGAAGCATCATCTAGAAACTTCCTTTACAGTATTATTGTCACGGAAATTTGGGAAATTGTTGAAAATTAGGCGCTCTTTTTTCTAAAAAAGCATGTTTTCCTTCCTGCGCTTCTTGTGTTAAATAATATAATAAAGTGGCATCACCAGCTAATTCCATTAATCCATGTTGTCCGTCTAATTCCGCATTTAATCCTCTTTTAATCATTCGAATAGCTAAAGGACTTCTTTGCATGATTGTTCTGCACCAATCAATAGTTGTATCTTCTAATTCATTGAAAGGAACAACTTTGTTTACCATTCCCATTTTTTCAGCCTCAATTGCACTATATTGGTTACATGTAAACCAAATTTCTCTGGCTTTTTTTTGCCCAACACATCGTGCTAAATAGGAAGAGCCGAACCCACCATCAAAACTACCAACTTTTGGACCTGTTTGCCCAAAAATTGCATTATCAGAAGCAATTGTCAAATCACAAACAACGTGAAGAACATGTCCTCCCCCAATTGCATAACCATTTACCATAGCAATAACGGGTTTCGGCATTGAACGGATAGCTTTGTGTAAATCTAAAACATTTAAACGTGGAACACCATTTTCTGAAATATAGCCTCCAATTCCTTTAACATTTTGATCACCACCAGAACAAAAGGCTTTGTCTCCAGCACCTGTTAAAACGATGACGTTTACATCTGCTCTTTCTCTGCAAATACTCATCGCATCAAGCATATCCATATTCGTTTCAGGTCTGAATGCGTTGTAAACACGTGGTCTATTAATAGTTATTTTTGCTATTCCTTCAAAGAATTCAAATTTAATATCGTTGTATTCTTTAATTGAGGTCCAATTGTATTTTGACATTGTTTTGTATTTTTTATAAATGAAATTTTGAGTTTTTAAAAACTGAAACAGTAGTTCGATAGAGGTTTTATACTCAGATTTAATTAATTTTGAGCGGGAAAGGATTAAAATTTGGAAGTTATAATATATTTAGCGCGTTTCTTTCTAAGTATTTCGTTGATTATCCCATTTTAAAAGACGACTAAAAAAAAGAATTTTTAAATGAAGAAAATCTTTTATAAATGTTTTGAAATTAAAGCGATGAACTTTTTCATTTGAAACAATTGTTCGTTCAATTTCGGAATAAGCTTCTTTGGCTGAACAAATTTGAATGGGAATGTCATGATATAAATAGGTGTGCATTATATTTTTTGAATTCAAATTCAAATTCAATTGTTTAAAATCATTTAGAATTCCTTTTTTCTTAGCAAAGAATAATATTTCTTTGTTTGAATGATTGTTGTTTTCATCAATTAAAGTATAGTGAATACGCTTGTATTGTCGATGTTTAACTTTTAAATTTTCTTCGACATAATGTACAAATGTGAATGAATTTTCAATGTGCACATCTATAAAAATGAATTTAGCGTTTTGGCGATGTAAAAAAGCGTAAATAGAATTTGGTCCAAATGTACTTTTATCCTGTAAATGGAGGATGGTTTTATTTTCTTTTCCCCATGCGAAGACTGAATGTAACGGGTCTTTAGAGCGAATGAAATCTTTTCGTTTATATACACGATTTGAAACAGACCCGGTAGTAGGTTTATCTGTTAAATAATTAAATATACCACCAGTTTTTAAATTATCTGTATATGCAGGAATTACAATAGTTCCATTAGTCAAAATGGTTTGTAAATGGTTTATAAATTTATCAATATTTACGGTAAGTTTTTTCTTTTTTAAAGCATAAGCTATGTTCTTAAAATCGGCTGAAATAAAAACAATATCTGAAGGCAAGATATCGAGTTGAAATGGAATATTTTCAAAAGCTATTTCTGAAGGTATTTTGTTCATTCTATCTATAAATACTTTTATAACGAAAGTAAAAACGAATTATTGAGAAATAAATGAATAAATAATTTTTCCAGTTTGTGTTTCTGGAGCATTAGAAGAGTAATCAAATCGGGACATTTCAGCATATTTTTTAGCTTGTTCAATCATGCATTCGTTCGCTCGATTACTAGCTGTAGCATCATATTCTGCTGAAATTACATTCCCATTTTTATTGACTTTAATCCGTATTACAACAGTGCCGTTAGAACCAAAACCACAAGTATAGCCTGGGTTTCTAATATTCCATGAATTGTTTTGATGCGGGTATCGTTTTGCTAAGTCGTAACTGACAAGTGTTTGACCGTCGTATTTATTATTCGTATTTGAAGAAGAATTGTTTGATGGATTTGTAGAAGTATTTTTTTTGTCGTTTTTATTGTTTTGTAGATTTTTGGTACGTTCTTCAATTATTTTTTTGACTTCATTGTTGTATTGACTACTTCTGGCTTCATCTTTAAACTTTTGTTCAGCATCATAAGCGGCTTTTGCACCATCAAATGATTCTTTTGTGTTTGGGCTCCAATCTTCCGAAGATGCATTTCGATGGTCATTTATATCTTTTACGGTATTTTTAATGTCTTGTTGATTAGCTGTTGATTGAATGTCAATATTTTCGGAAGGGATTTCAAGTATATCTTCAGGCTTCATCATACTGATTTCATCATTGTAAGGTGAAATTTCAGAATATTTTTCAATGGATTCCATTTGTAAATAAATAAATATACCAATATAAACAGCTACAGCAGCAGTTAAAGCAAATAATATTCTATCTGTTAGATTATTCATTTGTTATTTTCGGAATAATTAATTTATTTTCAGGGATAAACAAATAGTGTACTTCTCCTGATTTAGATAAAAGTAATAAATCTTTATTTATTATTCTAATTTGTTGGTATTCCACAGGAACGATTTCTTCTCCCGTTACTTTATATACACCAAAATTAGGACCTCTTGATACAATAATTCGATCATTGTCCAATTGTTTGATTTCTGTGAAGTTTAAAGGGATTGTAATATTTCCTTTGACATCAATTAGGCCAAATAAAGTTAATTTTTCGACCATTGCAAATCCATTTTTAAAACTTTCAGCATATTCAAATTGAGGCTGGATTAATACATTGTTTGACATATCGATAAATCCCCAACCTTTTCCTTTATCGAAAGCCATTAAGGGAGAAAATGCTCCTAAATGATTGTAAGTAGGAGGGATGATAAATTTTCCAAATTGTTCAATAACACCAAATTTACCTTTCAAAGAAACAACGGCATAAGAACCTTTAAATTGACTAATTTCAATAGCATTGGGATAATTATCGAATTTACAATCTAAAATTAACTGACCTTTACCATCAATATATCCAATTTTACCATCTTTAATCACAACAGCTCTATCATTGATTAAAATTCCAATTTCCTCGAATATAGCTGAATCAATGATTTGGCAATTACGTTTCATTAGTCCAAATTTTTCATTCTCTTCAAATACTAGTAAGGAATCCGTGAAAAAGTGAATATTTGAATAAGCAGGAGGGACAATATAGCTTCCATAAAGATCAATAAACGCTTGATTTTCGTTTGTTTGAACTTTTGCAATGCCTTTATTAAAAGCAAATGCTTCGTTAAATTTTGTGTCAATGCGTTTAACGCCAATTTTATCGTAATAACCATAAAGACTATCTTTGAGAGCATAAATTAATCCTTCAGAAAAAGTCCCTAAATCTTCATAAATCATATCGAATATTACAAGACCTGAACGGTCAATAATTCCTACTTTATCTTTTATTTCTACAATTGCTCTACCATCTTCAAAATCACTAGCAGAAGAGTATTTATAATCAATAATTAAATTATTTGCTTTATCAATGTATCCATATTTTCCATTTTTCAAGGCATAGGCCAATCCTTCTTGGAAAAAACCTAGAGCCTCATATTCCGCATCTATAACAATGTTTCCATCAAAATCCATATATCCGAATAATGAATTTTTTTTGAAAGGAAGAAGTTTTAATTTGGATAATTTTAAATCTTTTTCTAAATCATTTTTATAAGGATATTCGGGATAATCTTGTTGAAATTGAATAATACGGGCATCCGAGTAATCATACATATAAACTTGATACAATTTTTTCCAAGCATGGCCAACATTCCGATTGGTCGGATATGTTTTAATGAAAGTAATATATTCAGGAATTGTATTTTCATGAGTACTTAATTCAAAAATTCGATCTTCGGCTTCTTTGACATGAGGATTATTAGGAAACTGTTTAATGAAATTAAGATAACTGGTTATAGTACCTTGATTTGTTTGTTCTCTATATTGGGAAATTTGAAAAAGTTTGGTTGCTTCTGATTCAAACTCACTATTAGTGAAAGTAGTTAAAAAATAATTGTATGCTTTGGCTGAATTTTCACTTTTGGCATCATATAACCCAATTGAATCCCGTTTGTGTATTGCTGAAAATCGTTCGTTTGACCATTCGTGTTTATTGATGAATTCATTATAAGCTGCGATTGAATTAGTTTTTAAAGTGATTGAAAAACATAAAGAGCTAATTTTACTTCTTAATTCAATGATACTGAGATATTCAAAATTAAATTTTTTAAGTTTAATTTTTTCTTTCTCGTCCATTAAAGAATACATTTTTTCAGAAATACAAATGTATTTATAGGCAGAATCTAGTTCATAAAAAGGATTGTCATTTTTTGAGAAAATAGAAGCTAATCCATAAGCAGAAGGAGAAATTTGCTTTTTGAGTGTAGCATAAAAGATTTCTTTAGCTTCGAAATAATTGAAATTATTTAATGCTTCAAATCCTTTTTCAATTTTATTGGCATAACTACTTAAGCTAGTTAAAAATAGAATAATCGAAACAACTATATTTCTTTTTGAAATCATTGCGAATGCTTTTGTTATTAAGTTAACAAACGTATTTATTACTAAAAATGTTACAATAAATTTAGAGAGAGTTAGTTAATAAATGTAAAATAATATTTGAGACTTAATTGGAAACAAAAAAGCCCCCAAAAAGGAGGCTAATATTTTGAATCGCACCAAAATTATTTTTTGATGTGACGTGCGTAACGATTTTGAAATTTATCAATACGACCTGCAGTATCTACGAATTGAACGATACCTGTGAAGAATGGATGAGATTTATGAGAGATATCCAATTTTACTAAAGGATACTCATTTCCATCTTCCCATGTAATTGAATCACTAGTTGTTGCACATGATGGGCAAACAAATGCGTAATCATTAGACATATCCTTAAATACAACTAATCTGTAATCTTCTGGGTGTATTCCTGCTTTCATTTTAATATTTTATTTATTAACTGTGTTCGTTCTTTCTTTAAAATCGGAGTGCAAATTTATAATAAAGATTTTAAATATCCTCTTTTTTTTTACAAAATTAAAATAAACTTTCATCTTTATCGTTATTTTTGAAGAATTATGTCAATAAAAAAAAGAAATATTACTTTTGGAATACTAATTATAGTAATAGGATTACTGCAATTTAACTTAACATCTTGTAAAAAGATAAAAGGATTTTCAACTGATAATTTAAATTTTTCAATTGACACAGTTGTATTTGATACCGTTTTTACAACGATTGGTTCAACCACGAAAAATTTTAAAATATACAATCCATCGAATAAAAAATTAAAAATTGATGAAATTCAATTGATGGGGGGAAGCGATTCGCCTTTTAAAATTAATGTAGATGGATTGACAGGAACAGTAATGAATAACCTAACAATTGAAGGGAAAGATAGTTTGTTTGTTTTTGTTGAAGTAACCTTAAAAGTGAATAATGCTACAAATCCATTAATAGTTGAAGATTCAATTCGATTTCGGTCAAATGGGAAAGATCAATATATCCAATTGGCTGTTTGGGGACAAGATATGTATTATCATTATTCCGACTTAGAAAAAGGGATTTATGATTTTAATAACGATACTACATGGCCAAATGATAAACCTCATGTAATCTATGGTGCAGCAGTTGTTGATTCAGCAAAATCATTGACCATATTACCTGACACCAAAATATATTTACATAAAAATGCCTTTCTTTTCGTTTATAAAGGTAGTCTGGATATTCAAGGTACAAAAGGACATGAAGTAGAGTTTAGGGGAGATCGTTTGGAGAGTGAATTTAAAGATTTAGCAGGACAATATTATGGGATTTATTTACATCAAGCTCAGAGTTCGACAATCAACTATGCAATTATTCATAATGCGACTTCTGGAATACATTTAAATTCGGAAGATTCAGGAAATTCGGGATATACATTAACGATTTCAAATTCAATTATTTCAAATAGTTTATCGTATGGTATTTGGATTTTCTCAGGTGCAAAATTAAAAGCTGAAAATTGTTTACTTGCTAAAAATGGTGCACACTCTATCTTTATGTATGGTGGGGGAGCTTTTAATCTCAATCATTGTGATGTTTTAGGGTATGGCGTTCAAGCTAATCAAACTCCAGCATTAGCAATAAATAATTATTACTTAGATAATTCTACAGGAAATACCATTGTTATGCCGATTAGTGAAGGGAAAATTCGAAATTGCGTGTTTTATGGAAATCAATCTTCTGAGATTAAATTTGATACTTTAAATCCAAATAATGATCCCAATTATTTAAATTTTGATTTTAAAAATGCACTTTTTAAGAAAAATGTGATTGGATCAGATACTTTTTATGGAAGTGGAATCTTATGGAATCAAGATCCTGGTTTCATAAATATTGAAACGAATGATTTTCATTTTTCAAGTAGCTCACCCTTAAATAATAATGGTATAAGTACAAGTTTACTTCAAGATATTGAAGGGAATAGTCGGTCAGTTTCAACACCAGATATTGGTTGTTTTGAAAATTAAGATTTGAACTTGAAATATTTTAATGTTTTTTCACTAAGGTTTCCTGAAATAATCAAGATGCTTTTGATTTTATTGATCTAATAATGTTTCATTGATATCTTTAATATCCGTTGATATAGTCCGTTTTTTTTCTAAGAGCGATAATACAACCAAACACAAACCCTCCAAGGACAAAAGATAGTACACCAATAAAGATTAAATTTGCTAAGTCATTTAAAAAAGTAATATTTCCTAATAATGCAATAAATACTCCTGCTAGAAATTGAGATCTGTAAGTAATTCCAAAAAAGAGTAGAATGCTTAGCGCAATGTATTTTTTATTGTTTTGATTGAAATCAACGGCTAATCGAGAAAAACGACTACCAACTATAATTGCGGCAATAATTATTAATCGAACTGAGGTTAATAACATAGAATTTGATTTTTTCAAATTTAAAATAATTTAAATTTTAGACAAGAAATAAATGTATAAAAAAAGGGACCAAAGTCCCTTTTAATAATATTGTATTTAGAATAAATTATGCATTTGCTAAATTCATATCATCTAAAACTTTCATTACATCTTTGACAGCAATAGCTGATTCATTTAAAAGTGTTTTTTCAGCTTCGTTTAAGTCTAATTCGATAATTTTTTCAATTCCATTTTTACCTAAAACAACTGGAACTCCTAAATAAATATCTTTTAAACCGTATTCTCCAGTTAACCAAGCGCAAACAGGGAAAATTCTTTTTTGATCTCTTACGATAGCTTCAACCATTTGAGCAGCAGCAGCACCTGGCGCATACCAAGCAGAAGTACCTAATAATTTTACGATTTCACCACCACCAAATTTAGTTCTCTCGATAATTTCATTTAATTTTTCTTCTGAAATTAATTCAGTTACTGGAATACCTGCAACAGTAGTATAACGAGGAAGTGGAACCATTGTGTCACCATGTCCTCCCATTAACACTGCTTGAATATCTTTTGGAGACACATTCAATTCTTCCGCTAAAAATGCACGGTAACGAGCAGTATCTAATACACCAGCCATTCCAAATACATTTTTAGAATCAATTTTAGCTGTCAAATAAGCACAATAAGTCATAACGTCTAATGGATTAGAAACGATAATGATTTTTGCGTTTGGAGAATATTTAACGATGTTTTCTGTAACAGTTTTAACAATTCCAGCATTTGTAGCGATAAGGTCATCACGAGACATTCCTGGTTTACGAGGTAATCCAGAAGTAATTACAACTACATCTGAGTTAGCAGTTTTTGTGTAATCATTTGTGGAACCAATAGTTCTTGAATCGTAAAGTCCAATTGGAGATGATTGCCAAATATCTAAAGCTTTCCCTTCAGCAAATCCTTCTTTAATATCAAGCAATACGATTTCGTTTGCAATCTCTCTATGAGCTAAAACATCAGCGCAAGTTGCTCCAACGTTTCCAGCACCTACTACAGTTACTTTCATGTTTTTCTTTTTATTTGATTTTTTAATTCAAAATATCGATGACGAAGTTAAACAATTTGTATTTATTTTGTATTATAATTGTATTAAAATTTAAAAAACTTCTTTATAATCCCAAAAGTCGCAGGCTAAAACTTCATATCCTAAATCACTTAAAAATCATTTTTTCTAGTCAAAAAATCTATTATTTGCTGATTCCATCTCCTTTTAAACACAATTCCCCTTACCCCAATTTGAGTTCAATTACATTCC
>JACOTM010000089.1 GCA_016178305.1 Flavobacteriia bacterium
ACTAACGTTTTGAGGCTACGAGCAGCGGCGCTCTGGATCTAGTGCATCTCAAGCCGTTGATTGTAACCTCTGTTAGTGGATGCCTTTTTATATTTCTATGCGTTCAGTTTGAAGTCTGTCTGTGGACTTTTTAATCTTTTTTAGATATCTTATTAATTCCTCAGTCGTTTTTAGATTGTATAAAATGTTATCACACCAAAAGTCAAGAATTTTATTTTCTTGATACTTAAAAATTAATACTTTTTTACTTCCTACAGACCCTCCTTGAAAATAAGTCATTATTGCATATCCTTCTCCTAAACCAAAATATGAAAGTTGTTTATTTGGTATTTTAATCGTGTCTCCATTTTTATCAAAAGAAATGAAACGACAGCAACCAGATTCAAAATTTTCATTAGGATTAGCAATCAAAAAATCACCTTCGATATCGTCTAAAAATGTTTTGAATACATGTGGTATTTCATCTATACGATTTTTATTAATAAAATTTTGGTGTTCCAATTCAGTAATTAAAAAAGTCAAATTTTTGTTTTCTAGAATTATGTTTGTATCAATGTCGTAATTATTATTGCTCATTGATACACTGAAATTTCTTTTTTCGGTTTTCTTATACTTATGAGGTGAGTTATTTCCGCAAGAATAAATACTGATAAGTAATAATATATTTATTGTTTTAATCATTTTGGTCAATTATCATTTGTTTGTAGGTTTCCACTAACGTTTTGGTGCTATGCGTCAGCGAGCTTCTGGATCTAATGCATCTCAGCCCGTTGTCGCATAGCACCTGTTAGAGGATGCTGCGAGTACTATGCTTATAATGGATTTTAATATTTCCCTTCAATTCCATTTTTCTTACGAGTTTTCTTAATTTCTTTCTTATTTTCTTCCAAATATGAAATCAATTTATCATAATCAGCTAAACGATCATTTTTAGCTTTTTGAATATCATCGGCGGTAAGAAAAGGTATTTCACTACTATTATACTGTGGAAACATTATTAGACTGTCCACTGAAGTTTTTACTCTTTTTAGAGTTACAATCCATGTATCAATATTACCACCAGCATATCCATTGATATATTCACCTGCAAGTTGTCCAAAAGCAATAAATGCTTGTTTTAATTCGAATGGTTTTGACCCAATTCCTCCTATTTTTTCATTGTCAAGTGATTTGATAAAAATTCCAGCTCTAATTTTTGCAACATGAAACCAATACACAGATTCATCTTTTTTTCCTAAATCATACAATCTTACAGAAAAAATGAATAAGCTTTCTATGGAAATTGAGTCAATTCTCTTTTGAAATATACTTACCAATGAATCCGCATTGTCTTTAGTTATTGCACTTAATTCCTTTTGATAATCTGGTGTATTAATATTAAGAGGCTCGTATTGATAAATTGGTGTGATAGTTAATGGGATTATTGATGTGTTTGTGTTTTCTTGCGAATATATATTTGTTACAAGAATCAATAAAGTAATAGTATTAAATAAATGGAGTTTCATTGTGTATTTCTATTTTTAGTTTAAAAAAGTATTTTCTTTCAATTTCTGTACTTCAAGTTTTTTATAAGACTCAAATTTTAACTTTTGACAATAAATATTTTTTCGAAACATGTCTTCCGAGCAGTTTCCTCTAACGTTTTGGTGCTATGCGTCAGCGGGCTTCTGGAATTAGTACGTCTCAGCCCGTTGTCGCTTATGCGCTGTTACCTGCTGATTTGGTTGTGTAACCTACCACGGTCATCCGTGTGTAATTGTCTTCTAACCATTATTTTTCAAAGTTCAATTTAAACTATTTGTAATTTGTAGACAAGAAACAGTTTAATTTATTAATTGCCATATATACTAAATATTTTGTCTAATATTATTTCAAGGCCGTTTTCCGCTTCATCCGATTGGATATTTGTAAAAATGATAAATGCTTTATTTGATTCTTTACAAAGATATACTTTTGACAAAAAGGTGCCTGGATTTCCTTCATGATAAGAATATTTCAATTTGCTATTTTCGTCTATATACCATTGCCAACCATAAGCAAATTCTGGTAAACTATAATGCATTAAATCAAATTCTTCGGCACTTAATTTTTCTGATTTACCTAAAAGTCCGTTTAATTGTAATTGAATGAATTTTGTGTAATCGAGTATACTTACATTTATATTTCCAGCAGATGACAACCAATTTAATTTGAAATTTTCCGTAGGTTTTTCTGCTTCAAATTTATGGTTATGTCCCCAAGTTTGATTATTATTATTTAAGTTTGGTTGTCCAAAATCAAATTCTATTTTTAAATTTTCTCCAAGTTCAGTTACTAAAGTTTTATAATCTTTACCAGATGCTTTTTCAAGCATTAATCCAGCTATAACATAACTTGGATTTGACCAATAATATTCTTTTTTTTCTTCGACTGGTTTTTGTTGCAAAATCCAAGAAACAAAATTATATCTCTGCTCTTGTTCGTTTCCATTTATTTCATCTTTAGTAGGTGTTTCATTTCCATATGACCAGCTAATAATATTTGCTCGAAATGTAATCAAATCCTGTAAAGTAATTTCGTAATACGCTTCATTACTTTTTGATTTCAATTCAGGATATAAATCAAAAAATTTTGTATCCCATTTAATTTTACCTTCTTTGACTAAAATTGTAGCAATATAACTTGTAACAGTTTTAGTATTTGAACCAATCCTGAATTTATCAGTTAATTCCGCTTTTAATTCTGAATTTATTTTTTTAGTACCAAGTGCTTTCATTTCTAATATTTTGTCAGAAGAAACAATTGCATAATTAAGTTCAGGTATTTTATAAACTATTCTAATGCTGTCAACAAATTTTTCAATTGTTTGCCCATAAGAAAAATTTAATATTATAAAATTTAGAAAAGTGGAAAGAATTATATTTTGCATTTTTATTGTTATTTTTTTGTCGAGTTTAGAGAATTTAATTCGAAGCTTAAATTTTAAAATTTCCAGTTGTCACCCAAGCCCGAAGCGAAAATTCCAAATTTGCAGGTAACGGTTTGCAACTAAGCGTACGGGCGGTAACACGCACAGTACTTCTCCGCCTGTTCGCTTAGA
>JACOTM010000090.1 GCA_016178305.1 Flavobacteriia bacterium
CTGCGTGTAAAGCTCTTAATTTTTTATATTTCAAAAAAGTTGCGTAGGCTGAAATTCTAGATATTGTAAAACCTTCTTTTCCATCTAAAATTCCAAGTTTCACAAAATAATCTTTATTAAATTTTACGATTGGGCTCATTAACATCGTAAGTAAAGGTGCTTTTTTGCCTCTTTTGAATTGAGCTTTTGAAAGTATATCTGTAAAATAATTTACTTGCTTGTAATGATCTTCTAAAGTGTAATAACTGTAATGTAAAATATCGCCTTTCAAATGTTTTGTAGGACTATTTTTATTAAACAATTCATATTTATCGTGTGGATTATCCCCTCCCCATTCACCTTTACGAGAATCCCAAAGTCTTAGTTTCACATCCGGATACCAACCGCAATGATGAATCCATTTACCACAATAATTAGTCAAGCGATTCATGGCATATCCATCAAATTCCCAATTATTTTTTGCTTCTAAAATACTTTTTTGAAGTGTTTCATTCAATGCTTCATCTGCATCTAAAGAAAGTACATAAGGAAATGTTGCTTGTGTAATCGCCCAATTTTTTTGTTCAATATGCCCATCAAATTTATGTTCAACAAATTTGACATTATATGATTCGCAAATTTCTTTTGTTTTATCTTTTGAAAATGAATCTACCACCACAATTTCATCAGCTATCCCTTGAAGTGAATCCAAACATCTTCGAATATTTTTTTCTTCGTTAAATGTAATGATTACTGCAGAAATTTGAACCATAGTAAAAGATTATTTCACTCTTAAACGTTGACCTACACTCAATCTATTTTCATTGATTCCTGGATTCAATCGTTTTAATTGTTGTTGTGTTAAATTATGTCTCTGGGCAACTTTCGAAAAAGTATCACCTGAGCGAACATTGTAATAACGAATTACAGGTTTTGGTTTTACAGGTTTTATTGGTTTAACTTCTTCTTTAGGCTGAACAATAACCGTATCTGAAGGATTCGTAATTTTATTAGGATCAATCTCAATTGGTGTTGCCACTCCTATTTGTTTGATTTTTATTTTTTGACCAGCAAATAATGAAGCACTTTTGAAATTATTTAATGTCATAATTTGGCTAACTGTTACTCCATGTTTAGTTGCTATTCGACCAATAGTTTCTCCTTTTAAAACAGTATGATAAACAAAGGCTTCTGTATTAATCGAAGAAACTACAGTGTTTGTACCACTGACTTTTATTGTTTCTATCGTATCTTTTTCAACTACAAAAGGCTCCGTTGATTGGTATGACGAAAATATTTGCTTTTCAAGTGCATATAATTCATCTTCTAAACTAACTAACTTACCGATTTCTTGTAATGGACCAGTGATACATTGTGGAGGATATGTTGTTGGAATATATCCTGTTTTGTAAATAGGATTTAGTGCTTGAATTTCATCTAAAGACCACCCTGTTAATTTGGTCATTGTTGACATGTGAATTCCTGTAGATAAGCACATCGTATCTAATTGAGCATATTTCCATTTGGCTTCAATTGGAATAATGTTATGTTCAGCATGATACGTTAAAAGATAAGCCGCGGCAATAAAATTTGGAACATATCCTTGTGTTTCAGCAGGTAAAAAAGGGCGAACTTCCCAATAAGTAGTTTTTCCACCAGAACGTCTGATTGCTTTGTTCACATTTCCTGGTCCTGCATTATAAGATGCTAAAGCCAAATTCCAATCGCCATAAATATCAAATAATTTTTTCAAATATCTACAAGCTGCATCCGTAGCTTTTTCAGGATCCATACGCTCATCTATATAGGAATTTTCTTTTAAACCATAATACAAGCCTGTTTTATACATAAATTGCCACAAGCCTAAAGCCCCAGCTCTGGATTTCACTTGTGGTCTCAAACCACTTTCAATGACTGCTAAATATTTTAATTCAACGGGTAAACCATATTGAACTAGTTTTTCTTCAAACATTTCAAAATATAGCTGAGATCTTCCTAAAACAACTCTGGCAAAACTTCTTCTATTTTCAGCGAAAAACTTAATTGTAGCTAATGATGCAGGAGTACAATCCAAATGAAAAGGAGTCATTTGGTTCATCTTTTCTAAACGTTCACAATAAACCTCATCCGTAAATTTCGGTGTTTGTCCTGGCTCATATTTTAACGCATTGATGATAGAGTCGTAATTCGATTGATTAGCTACTTCATCATAAAAAGCATTCAACGATTGTTCAACAGTGATATAAAAAGGATCTTTTTTCATCGCTATTGTATCAAAAGGTTTCGTTATAGGTTTAACTTGACCAAATGAAGCGACTGCAATAATACTAATTAAAACTATTAAACTTTTTTTTATCATAAATAAATCTTAGGCTATCTCTATTAGATAGGATGAGAAATTAAATAAATCTTTTTCTTTGAAATGATTTGCCATCACTTGAATTCCAAATGGTAATCCGCTACTATGTTTTCCTAATGGCAACGAAATTGCAGGATTCCCTGTTAAATTAGCATGTACTGTAAAAATATCTTGTAGATACATTTGAATTGGATCTTTTACTGCATTAATTTGAAAAGCAGTAGATGGAGTTGTAGGAAGAATCATTAGATCGAAATTTTTATAAATCTCGTCTGTTTTGTCTCTCAAAACTCTTCTCACTTTTTGACCTTTGGTATAATAAGCATCGTAAAACTCATTCGATAAAACGAAAGTTCCTGCCATAATTCTACGTTGAACTTCTGGTCCAAATCCTTCGCTTCTAGAGTTAATATACGTAGCTTCAACCCCAACAGCTTCTGAGCTCCTATATCCATAGTGTACGCCATCAAAACGCGACAAATTTGAAGACGCTTCTGCAGTTGTTAACACATAATATGTTGGAACCATGTATTCTAAATAAGGAAAAGAAACATTTTCAACGGTATGTCCCTCTTTTTTTAATTTTTCTATGATTTCATTCATTTTAGAAACAACTTCTGAGTCAACACCTTCTGTTTCTAAACTTTCTTGAAGAACGGCTATTTTTAATTTCTCTGGTTTTTCAAACGAAGTATATTTTTCAACAGATCTGGATGTCGCAGTACTATCGTACGCATCACAACCAGCCATAATCTCTAAAAGTAGAGCGCTATCTTCAATCGAATTTGTAAATGGTCCTATTTGATCGAACGAAGAAGCATAGGCAATTAACCCGTGTCTGCTAATTCTTCCATAAGTAGGCTTCAAACCAAAAGTCCCTGTAAAAGAAGCTGGTTGACGAATAGAGCCGCCCGTATCACTTCCTAATGCTGCAGTACAAAGTCCAGCACAAACAGCTGCCGCCGAACCTCCAGAAGACCCACCAGGAACAAGATTTTTATTAATTGGATTTTTCACTGGACCAAAAGCTGAGTTTTCATTCGAACTACCCATTGCAAATTCATCGCAATTTAACCTTCCAATGATGACAGCGTCTTCGTCTAATAATCTTTGAACTGCTGTACCTGTGTATAAAGATTCAAAATTTTGTAAAATTTGAGAAGAAGCAGAAACTTTATGTCCTTTATAGCATAGATTATCTTTCAGTCCAATAACCATTCCAGCTAAGCGACCAGCATTACCTGCTTTTATTTTTTTATCAACTTCTAAAGCTTGTTGCTTTACCGTTTCTTCAAAAACTTCTAAAAAAGCATTCAAATCAGAATTTTCATTTATTTTGGAAAGGTAAGTTTCAACTATTTCCAAAACAGAAACTCCTGAAGAAAGAGCTTTCTTTACTTCAGCAAAATTTTGATACATTTTATTTGAAATTTCTAGTTTTTATCTTCTTTCACTTCTTTTGAAGAATCTTCTCCTCTTGAAGCATCTTTAAATTCTTTCATTCCTTTTCCTAGACCCTTCATTAATTCTGGAATTTTTTTACCTCCAAACAACAATAAGACTACGGCAAGTATTAAAATAATTTCTCCGGCACCTAATTTCATAACTTTTCTTTTTTAATAATACAAATTTACTTAAATATCCTAAACACACATTTTTTAATTCTTATTTTGTGTTAAAAAGATAAAGATTTTTAATTTTACGCCATTACAGCTTGACTAACGCTTCTATAAGTAAATGTAGTACATATTTTTCGTCTTGCAAATCGCGCTTGGGAATCTGATTGACATAATTTTTTATAAACATCTTGAGACACTCCAAAATATTCATACGAATTCCCATCCGAAAAATCAATTTTTAAAACTTGTCCTTTGTATTGAAAATCAGTAATAATGTTGTTATTAATACTTTCTAAATATTGTTCTTTATTGTTTTCTGCTGTTTCAGGAGAGATGCTCACTAAAAAATGATAGGCTTCGATCACTCTTTTACTTTTTTCTTCAGCTGCTTTTAATTCCGTTTCATTGTCTTGAAATTTATCTGGATGACAATCTTTCATGAAGTTTCTGTAGATTTTTTTCATTTCATTCAATGAAGTTGTTCTTTCTACACCCATTAATTTTCTAAACTCAACAATTCTTTTCATTTGTTTTTTTTTCTATATACGCCTTATAATATGCCCACAATTGAAAAAGAAAGCTCTTTAACAATATTCAACAACTACTAATCAACGTGATTTTTAAGATATTTTGCGCAAAGATACATCCTTTTTTTGGAATGTTAAATGAGAATTATTAATAACATAGGCATTCGATAAAATTTTACACTCAGATTTTAATTATATTTAAAAGGAACTATGAGGTAAAAATGGAGCAAAAAGACTTCTTCTTTAAGAAAAGATTAAAAAATAAATTCAAACAAAGTTGAAATTCTTCATTTTTTGTTAAGGAACTTTCTATAAAACCGGACTTCTATTTTTTTTAAGAATTTCATTAAATCTTAAATTGAATTGAGGAAATCAGTTGTTGAAATAATGGAAGAATTTATTTGTAATTTTTTTCGAATTCGAAAACGGGCTGTTTTTATCGTCTCAAAAGTATTATTTCTAATTATCGCTATTTCTTTTATTGATAAATTAAGTTTAATTAAGCCACATAATTCTAAATCTGATTTTGAAAGAGAAGGGAATTTTTCTTTTAAACGGTTATAAAAGTCTTCATTATTTTCTAGAACTTTATGTTGTAATGCTAAATTATTGTTATCAATAATTAATTGATCTTTTAAATAATTAATCTCAGATGTTAAACCTTCTTTAATTTCATCTAAATAATTTTTTTTCGCTAAACTTTTTAGTTTTGATGACACATTCAATATAAGTTCAGTTTTTCGTGATGAAATTATAGCAGTATCAGCAATATTCCTATTTTTCCATTCAATTTTTTTTTCTAAAATATTCCTTTCCAATTCTTTTATTCTTAATTCCTTTTCATATCGATTCTGTTCTAAAATCAAAATCTTATTTTTATTTAAAATTTCATTTTTTCTTTTTTTAATTATCACCATTAGCACAATGATTAATAGCAATGTAAAACAAAAAATAAAGAAGTAAGTAATATTTCTTTGTTTAAGGTTTGCTTTTACTGTTTTTAATTTTTCAATTGTTAAACCTAATTTTAATTTGCTAATATTATTATCAAAAATTCTATTCATCTCAAACAGTCTTGATTCGCTTCCTAAAGAATCTATAGCATGCTTTTTAATTTGAAATAATCTACTGTAAACAAGCGCTTTTTCGGTATTTCCCGTTTTTTCATATAATCTCGAAAGTAAATCATATACATCGATAAATTTTTTCTCTAAATCAAGTTTTTCAATCAATAATATTTCTTTCAATAATATTTTTTCAGCCAATTGAAAATTTCCTTTATTCTGAAAAGTTTGTGCTATTGTTGATAAACTAGAAATTTTTCCATCTATCAAATGTGTATCTCCATAAAAAATCAAAGCTCTATTAGCGTAAAATAAAGTCGAATCATATTGCTTTTTTAAAAGGAAGAGTTTGGATAATGTATTATAATTGATTTGTAAATAATATGACCTACTTGATTTTGAAGTATATTTTTTTTTTACAAGATCTATTGTTTTGCGGACAAAATAAAAAGAAGAATCGAGAGATCCTTTGTTTTTCAAATAATTAGCCATACTAATATAAGCTGAAATTCTAAATTTTAAGTCCCCATTTTTTTCTGACAAGCTCAATAATTTCCGATAACATCTTCCTGCTTCAAATAACATTTCCCTATGCAAATACATGTTACCTAAACCAAGATAACTTGTTATTTCCATCGTTTGATTATTCGTCTTCAAAGCGATATTCATTGCAGCTAAATAATATTTTTGGGAAGAGGTATATAACCCCATATCTTCGTAAGCAAGTGCCTTAATATAATTTAATGAAAAATGATTTTTTTGATTTTTAGTTTCCTTAATCAATGAATCTGCTGTGTTAATAATAATATATCTTGGAATATTTTGATTATCAACCTTAACTTCTAAATCAATAATCTTTTTACGTTCTTGGCAAAAATTATTGAAGGATAAAAAGAAAAATACAATGACATATATATTGATTTTACTTATCATATATAAATTTTTAGTTAATTCATAAATTTGAAAACTTGTTTGCTAAAAAAATAATCATGCTGAATAATTTTGAATATTAAATACAATTTAAAAAATAACCTGTTTAATAGCTATTTTTTTAAAAATTTAGTTTGGTAACTATAGTCTTTATTTTCAATTTGAATAAAATAAAGTCCAGGTATTAATTTTTCTATATTGATATCTTTAGTAATAACATCATTTGATATAAATTCTTTTATAAGAATATTACCTGCAATATCAAATATATAAATTGTCGAATTCATTAATGATATTCTATCACTGTAGATATTGATAAATTTTTCAGGTGGATTTGGATATATACCTATTAAGTCATCTTGTTTTAAGCCCTCTATACTAATAACATCTGAAAAAGTTTGATGTCCATTATAATCAACCTGAGTTAGTCTATAATACGATATCACTTGATTCGTGTTTCTATCAACATAAAAATATTGCTTCGGTGTAAAACTATTTCCTGCCCCATCAACTTTCATAACAAAATCCCAATATTGGCCATCAATCGTTCTTTCTAAAATAAATTTGTCACTATTTATTTCACTCCCAGTTCGCCATGAAATATCTGCAAAATTCCCATTCCTTTTTCCTGAAAAATCAATTAGAGTAATTGGTAAAACAATCGGACAAGTTATCGATATATTATCTAAGCCCATTCGAACTCCAGATAACTCTCCTGCTACAAAAAGTGATAAGTTAACATCATTATCTTGGGGTAAAAACTTAATCACATGAGTTGAAGCTGTTGCTGTAAAAGTAATTGTTCGTTTATCCCAAATTACATTCACATCATCAACGGTAGGAGTCAGCGAAGTAGAAACAGCTGATATACCTAGTAAAGTATTATCAGCATAAACAATCCATGAACCTGTTGGATCTGGACAACTTGCCTGTTTAACAACACATTGATAAAAAGTAATTGTATAAATATTCCCTGAAGTAAATCCACTGATACTTTGTTGAATACCTTCTTGATATCTAGAAGCAACACTGCCAGCATGCAGCCCTGACACACAAGTCCCACCAGATTGAGGTATCGCCCTAAAATCATACCCACTTGGAGCCACGGCATTACTAGCATCAGGAGAAGCATACATTGGATCCGTTGCTTCGCATACTGGGTCATCATACAACACACTTGACCAATTTCCAGGAATAGTTGAAATTCCCGGATATGCTTCAAGATATGAATTTGTTAAAGACGTACAATCACCATTATTCGTAAAAGCTGGTAATGGAGCATGGGTCACACAAATATTTCCCGATGCAGCTCCGCCTCCCCCAACTGTTCGTACAATTTCAATTAAATACTGTGTCCCGACTGTAGTCGAAAAAGTAGCAGAGGCGCTTGTTGAATTCGTATTACTACAAGCTACCTGTGTAGTTAGGGCACAATCTGCTGTCCACACAACCAATGCAATATTTTTGCTTCCTCCCGTTATCGAAACAGTCGTTAAATTGCCAACTGCGATAAAACTAAACCAACCAAAAGTAGGATGTGTTGCACCTACGCAAGATCCCACTGTTCCACTAAATGCTGCGGGTAAAGTAAATGTTGTATTACTACAAGCAACATTTGAAGTAAGCACTGAAGAAGTAGGTATTGCAGGAGAAGCAATAGCATTGGCACAACTTGTAGCTTGACTGTTAACTATGAATGGTAGAAATAATATTCCTACTAAAATGTAATTTATTCGAAGAGTTTTCATAACGATAATATTATTGTCAACAAAGGTATGGAGACCAAGTATCAAGCATATTATCACATAGGGGAGCAATATGTGAGCATTAGAAATTTATTCTAAAATCCGAATTATAATTAGTAGGAAACCTTAATTACTACTCCAACTAAATTCTATTAATTGAATATTTAAAATAAAATACTTCCATTTTTTTTACTTCCAATGTTCATCGTAATAAATATTTGTTTATATTGCATTAACAAACTTTAAAACAATGCTAGAACTTACAAAGAAAATTCTTGTGAAAGTTAGCTTTGATGCGAAACTTTTTCAAAAAGAACTACTAAAGTCCTTAAATTGGATTACAGATGCTGAAGAAATTAAACGTTTTCAAGAATGGTGTATCGTAGAATTTGGTGCGAAATACCCTAAAATTATCAAGAAAACATTTGCACAAGTATCTCTTAGTAGCATTAGAAATTGATTTTTATGTAGTATTTTTTATGAAGGCTATTCGAAAGGATAGCTTTTTTTATGGTATCAAAGTTTTCTTTTTTGAATGCTTCATGTGTACACCGATTAAAACAGAAAAAACTATTTGAAGACTCAATGTAAAACAATAGACCATTAAAATAGCCTGAAAAAAAGTTCCTTTAGTCACCAAGATGGTCGAAATTGACTGTTGAGTGATATAATAAGTGTAAATTTCATTAAAATGATAGGTATAATTATAGAAATAATTGAAAGCTGTGCTAATTACCGCAATTGTTTGAAAAAATAAGAAGATGTAAAACCCTTTTCTTTTTAACTTCCAAATCAATAAAACACTATAAATAAGACCAATATCCAAAACAATTGTAAAAATCAATACCGTTTTATACCAAATTAGTCTTTGAAGTTGTATATCCATTCGAATAACCTGCCACATTGACCAGCAACAAATTAAAGTAAAAAGAATACAAACTACTTTTAAAAAAACAAAGTGCTTTTTCTTTTCTTGAAGAATAGAATCTATAATATCCATTTTTTAAGTATAGATTTCTCCATTTATTATTTTAATAACATAACTTATTACCATAATCGTAACTGCCGTAATATATGTTCCTAAAATAATTTTTGCTCCATTTTTTAATTTAAAAATCAAATGTATTGCCACTAAAAGAAATGAAGCTAAAAAAGGAATAGTTGCTGGAAACATTTGAATACTTTCTATAATATTACCATCCATTAATAAAAAAAAAGAGCGTTGAAACCCACAGGTCAAACACTCAATTCCAAGATTTTCCTTCCAGCTACAAGCAATCATTTATAGCGAAACATTGGTCCATTTTTAAAGATAAATGTAAATGCTATTACAAGTATTATTAAATACAAAATGGATAATGATAGCCCTATAATTCCACAAACTTTTCCAGCTTTTGAAGTTTTAAATGACACTTCATATTGTGCTTGATTTTCTTCATATAAATATTTATCTTTTTTATGAAGTACCAATGCAATTATTCCACAAATAATCCCAGGCAAAGCATAAAATAGACATCCAACAATTGAAACAATTCCTAAAACAAGAACTGGCACTGCATTCGGTACCGACTTTTGAATGAGATTATTTGTATTTGTATTTTCAATATCAATTATTTCTTCCATAATTTAAGTTTAACGATGTGTAGCAAATGAGGCAAACATTGTGCCTATAAAAATTAGATAAAACACAATTATTAATAAATAAACAGCAGAAAGAATTAAACCAATCAATCCACATATATATCCAGCTCTTGAGGTTTTAAATGAAATTTCATACATTGCATTATTTGATTCATATAAAACTTTATCTTTTTTGTGTAAAACCATAGAAATAATCCCGCAAACTAAACCTGGAATTCCCCAAGCAGCACAAGTTACGATTGAAATTATTCCCAACACTAACACAGCTGTTGCATTAGGTAAAGTTTGAGGTTTTTGGTTTGAATTGTCTAAACTTTCTTCCATATTTTTTAAATTAATGTGGGAATTTAGTGATTAATGAATAAATAAAATAAAAATAAAAAACTCCAAAAATAATCATCAAGAAAGATAAAGAAACTCCCACAATTCCACAGATATATCCTGCTCTTGAAGATTTAAATGAGTTTTCAAAAACATCTGGATTAAATTCATAAATTAATTTATCTTTTTTATGCAATATTATCGCAACAATACCGCAAATTAATCCTAGAACTCCCCAAAAAACATAACCAACTAATGAAACAATACCTAATACTAAGACAGCAATTGCGTTAGGTAATGATTTTGATTGTAATTTTTCATTTAAGCCCAATTGATCTTCCATTTATTTTTGATAAAATGTAAAAATAAAAAAACTCTCCATATAAACAGAGAGTTTCTTCAAAATATTGTTAACCCTTATTTCAAATGTTTTGCATTTATCCAATACAACACAACAAAAATTGCTGAAAAAACAGAACCTGTAATTAATACCGTATTCATTATACCTTCAACCATTGCAGAGCCAGCTGTAGTTACTGCGTTACTCAATTGTGCTCCAGAGCCTTCTAAAGCAGTATCCATCGCTGGATTCATTATAGAAGCAACGTATCCTTTTATAACAATCCACATTAAAACAACTGCCAATACTTCACATGCTGTCCAAATAAATAAACCAACTTTTTTAAGTTTCCACATTTGTAATGCACCAAATAAAGTGCCTACATTTAATAATAATACTACCCAATAATAATATCCAGCATAATTTGACAAACCTGGGTCTTTGCTCGCAAATGTTGAAATTATTCCCCATGCAGATCCAATAAAAGTCAAAATGCATAAAACTGTTAAAAATGTTGGTCTTTTTGCATCTCCATGCAAATCTTGGTCTAAATTTTCCATAAATAGTTTTTTAAATTTGTAAACCTCAAACATATAAAAATTTAACAGATAAAAAAAATAATCTCTATTAAAATGATCCTACATCCATTTTTAGGAATACGTTTTGACTAATCAAATGAAGTATCTGTAAGTGTTTTTAAAAATAATAACAATTGATTTTTTTCTTTCAATGATAAATTAAATTTTTGAATTATTTTACTTTGAGTTTTGTTTCCTGAAGCACCTTTTTGATAATGCTGAATTACGTCTTCTAATGTTGTAATACTCCCATCATGCATATAAGGATAGGTTAATTCAATATTCCGCAGAGATGGAATTTTAAAAAAGCCTATGAAACTTGAATCATTTTCTATTCTAAATTTCCCTTTATCATTAATCGCCGAATAATCTTTGTATAACCCATTATTTTCAACTTTATAGGTTGTAAAATAAGGTGCTGGATGACATTGAATACAATATAACTTTTCAGAAAATAGTTGCCATCCTTTCAATTCATCTTTGCTCATTGCTTTTTTATTTCCTTGATAAAAATATTGATCAAATCGACTGTTTTTTGAAATTAACGACCGCTCATAAGCTGCAATACTTCTCGTCAGAACAAATGGGTCGAAATCTCTTTTAAAAATAAATTGCGCTGCTGATTGGTACTTTTGAATAGCTCTCAATTTTTTAATTAAATCCAGCATATTCATATCCATTTCTACGTGTTCTTGAATCGGAACAATCACTTGTTTTTCTAATGTTTCTAAATGACCATCAAACATCACGGTTGGCAAATATCCTGCATTTAAAATACTCGGCGAATTGCGTTCCGTTTTTCTTCCATAAACACCATCACTTACTTTTTTCCTATCTGAAAAAGCAAATTCAGGAATGTGACAACTTGCACAGGCTATCGAATCGTTTATAGATAGTCGTTTATCAAAAAAAAGCTCCCGCCCCAGTTCAATTTTTTCAAGTGTTGACAAATTATCTTTGGGCTCTTCAATCGCCTTGAAATTTGATAGTGTGCTTTTAGAGGAAAAACAAGAGTGTATAAAAATAGGGATGACAAAAATCACCCCTATAAAAAAAACAGTATGTCTAAAAAGAATCATTTGATAATTCTTAATTTATTTAATTGGTTTCCATCTTTTGAATAAACAATAAACCAATAATTTCCTGTAGAAATATTTGAAATTTGAACTAAACCATTATTAGAAGTTATCGTACCAGAATTAAGTTTTGCTCCACCAATATTGATTAATTCATAATGAGAAGCATTTTGAAATTCACTCCAATTTACATCCAATGTGTTGTTAGAGGTAGTGTAAAATAATTTTCCTTCTTCCAATTTCACGTTTTGAATTCCAGCATTTGCTTCAGCAATAAAGACAGGATAATTTTGTGTATTATTCATCAAAGTCACATTATTTCCAGAACTTCCATGTAAAATTCCATTTGTAGCCAAATTAATCCCTTTATACCATTGATCAATATTTGTTTGAATACTAATTTGATTTGCCTCATTAATCATTAAAGATGTAATTGGTAATTGTATTGAACGATACAACATATCACTTAATGAGAAAAATTCAAAAGCTTTATTTGGAACATTATCTCCGTTATCATCTACAATTCCAATAATACCTACTTGATTATATCCAGATGTCCAACCCCATTGCATTGAAGGCGATTGATAACTCAACGGATGATCAACCGGATAAGTTGAAATATCTAAATGATTTAAAGCTTGTGGAACACCAACACCAAAATTAATTTGCTCGACATTGGTTACATTTTGCACACCAAAATCAAATAAAAAATTGTCATTTTTAACAATAATTACAGTATCCGATAAATCTAAATCTTGGCCACCATCATGAATAACATGAATGTTGGAGATATAATAGTATAAATTGGTAATGGAAACTTTTTCTCCCGTAATATTACTTACAACCGTGTTAAATTCTAATGGTACTCCCCCATTACAAGGGCGAAAAGATACTTTTAAATTCGTTTGTGAAAAAGCAGAAGAAAAAATCAAAAGTATTCCTGAAAGTATAATTTGTTTCATAAAAATATAGTTTAAAACTAAAATTACTGATTTTAAAGCGAAAAGCAATCTAAAAATACATCGAATCGTTGAAATGCTATTTGTTTTTCATATCATTTAGCATTTTGAAGGATAACCATCCTATAAAAATAATGACAGCGCCAATTACAAGCCACAAAACAGTTTGATCCTCTTCTTGCGGTATTTCCATATCACTATTCTCAAGATTTTGAAGTTTTACAACATTATTAGAGCGGATTATTGGAATATTGGAAGGAATCTTATCTTGAAAAAATGCCAAATCATAGGAAGGAGCTTCTAAATTTTTATCACCAAATTTTAAGATATATGTATCCCCCTTTTTTAAATCTGCTGTTAAATAAGTATTGAGTTGAAACATTTCGATTTCTTTAATTTCCAAAGGAGGATTATCTTCATTTTCAATTATCAGATATAAATTTTGAGAAGAAATTCCATTCAAAACAAACTGATTAATTCCCTCTGAAGTTAATTCAAATTGTTGCAAAGGTTGCAACTCTCGTCTAATTTCCCCATTCGTTGTATCAACGATGCAGTTTGCTAAAAAAGCATTTCTCTTATATAAAGCAGGGGATGAAATTTGAATTTTACATTTATGTATCAATTGTAAATCTGGCAGATTTAATTGAACATAACTTCTTTTATCATGGATACTATCAGCAAAATGAAAAGTCAAATTTTGAAGCTTCGTGTAATTCCCTTCTGCTGACGTACTGATATAAAATCCAGCTTTCAATACATTTATCGGTTCTGTGAAACGGTCATTTATTTCGATTTTTAAATAATTATAGTTACTTAAGGGGAAATTCATTTGAATCATTTCAGCAGTTTCAGTGTTGCTGAAAATAGAATTAAATAAATAATTATCTTTAATGATAAACCAATTATTTAAGTCATCACTTCCTGATATTTTGACTTCTTTTTGAACATCCGAATTTTGAATAATTAAATTCAAATTATTCAAACTTTTTTTCGTCGTGTTTTGAAGAATTATTTCCGTTTTTACATGTGGTTGAATTATGCGTTTGATGATTGGATATTCAATAAAATGGTTGTTTAAATAATTAGTAGATTCAAAATTAAGTACGTAAGGCACTTCTTTTCCTTCTTTATCAAAAAGACGAATATCTGAAAAATCACTCTTCACTTGTGCGCTTATCCTAGGATCTAATACAATTTTATGAAAGCCAGATTTTTGAACATTTTCAATCGTTGCTTGCCACCTAAAATCTTGCGCAAATAACACATTTATACAAAATATGAATCCTAAAAAAAGGAATAAAGTCTTAATCATTGTTCTCATTTTGAATTTTAGAATCATTATCTAACACTAGTTTTTTTAATTTTTGATACATGAATGACACGACTAATAATATGATTCCTAAGAAAATAAAAGCTGTTATTTTTCCTCCTTCGGAAATACCTCGAATATCAAAAATAAACAATTTAAGTATGATGATTAAAAATAAAGTTAATGATATGATTCTCAAATCTCTTCGTTTAAAACGCATCCCAATAAACATCAATACAAAAGAGTAAATTCCCCACAAAATTGGAAAGCCTATTTTATGATTTTGATTTAATGTATGCTGTATATAAAGCAATGCATTTTCGCTTTGATCTTTCATCACTACAAAATTATCCAATTCAGCACTTGAAACATAAATAACAATAAAGCTAATAAACCACATGATAAATAAATCTAATTCTTTTACGGCAAAATCTTTCATTTTGGAATTTTTGAAAGTAATAAACAATAAAAGCAAGACTAAAATAACATCTACATAGTGAAACAAATAATTCCCTAAACTAACTTCTTTTGCCATTAAATATGCTTCTCGAACGTTTTTAACCATTTCATTGTAAAACAAGGGGTAGGATAAAATTCCTAAAATCCCCAGAAACACGGCTATTTCCAACAAATAAGGAATCGCTTTATATTTTCTTGCAAAAAGATTTAATAAAATTAAAAATGAAATATTAAATGCTCCAACAATAATATCTTTTGTAGCATAATAATGAACATGCTGATTTAGTTGACACCTTAATTCTAAAAGACAAGTGATATAAACAACTAAAACAAGCGCAATATTAATCAGTAATTTATAAACTTTATATATATCTGAATTCGATTCTTCCTTTTTTAATAATCGCAATGTTCCTATTAAACTTCCTGTCACAAACAATCCTGTAATAAACCCTTTATTGAAAATTAAAGGACGTACCTCCACAGGATAACGGAAATAGATATTTTCCCAATCTTCCAATAAACTAATTCCCATCAAACATAAAACTATAACAGATGCATATTTCATCAGACGAATAGACGATTTCTGGTAAAGCCAAATTAACAATACAGATTCTGCTGCCCAAAAAAGCGTAATATAGTTTCCTTCTAATTGAATCGGTGCGGTTAAACTTACAAAAGTTAATACTATTCCTATCAGAAAGTAAACCAATGTTTTGTCGATCTGCTGTTTTCGAAATAAAATAAATGCAAAAAACAAGTTGAATAAAGAAATTAATAAAGTAAACAATCCATTATATACTCCTCCATTGAAATGAAAAAGAATAAAAATACCTGCCGAAAAATACAGAAATGTATTACTTAATAAAATTGCAATGTCAAATCCTGAGAATTTTCTATTTGATTTCAAATTGTTTACAACATTCATCGAGAAGAACAATAAATAGAAAATAGTAGCAAAAATAAAAGCCCCTGTATAAGGTGGATTTTTCATCCAAATTACTTTCGTAAGCAACCAACCTGCAAACAAAACAATTGTAAATATATATGTTAAAATATTTAATATATTCCATTTTTTAAAGAATGCTAAGGCAAGAATTCCTGAATTTAAAATGGTCACATAAGTAAATAACGCGATGTAATTTCCTTCGCCTGTACTTAATAAAAAAGGGCTTGCAAACCCACCAATGAGAGCTAAAATGGCTAATTCCTTTCGATCATAAGAAATGGACAGTAACACGGAAAAAGCAGTAATAATAACCATAATTATAAACGCACCTATTTGGCTAAACACATGATATTCATGAAAGGCTATAGTAATCGTAAAATATAAAATAGCTAATCCCCCACCAACTAAAACCGAACTAAAAGCAGCAAAAGATTTTCGAAGTTTATGGGCTAAAGCAATTAATACTCCACCACAAAACACACCGATAGACGTTCGTCCATAAACTCCAATCCAATCTTTACTAATTGCAAATTTCACAAAGAAGCCAATTCCCAATACAAGAATTCCAATTCCAATTTTATTAATTAAATTTTCACCAATAAATTTTTCTAAATCTGGATTTCTTTCAAAAAACGTTGGCTTAACTTGTTTTGGTGCCTGTTTTTGTTTTGGTGCCAAAGTTGAAGGAAGGGGCTTAGAACTTGTACTACTTTCTGTAATTATTTGAATTGGTTTAGGGTTGGAAATACTTGTTGGAACAACTTCAATAGGAGGTTTTACATTTTCTTGAATAACCGCATCTACCTTTGACTTAAGTTCAACTTCTTTATTTTCAATAGATTGATCTTTCAGTTTATTTTCAATAGAAGTTTGCATTGCTTGCATTTGGCGTTCTAAAGCTTCCATTTTTTTTAAAAATAACCTACTTTGATCAGAGATGTTATTTTTTATGATTATAATAAAAATGATTAAAAATAAGATTCCTAAAAAAAACAATGATTCCATAAGTTAGAAATAATAAAGGCTTAAATTTTATTTAATTGTGATAAATATAAGTAAAAATATTAATTAGTATCTATCTTATTTAGCGGAACCAAAATTCTAAAAATACAATTTTCGTTAGATGGATTGAAACTTCGTCCTAAATTTTATGAAAAAATGAAAATGAAGAAAGTAAAGTAAAAAACATCATTCTCATTCTGTTTATTTTCGATGCTGCTGGCGCGGCCTCACTCTGCCTTTGTGACCTTAGACGTAAAAAAGTTCAACCTTATTGGTGAAGATATTTTCAAAATTTTGAATTTTAAATAAATGAACACATTTTTTTCACGTGTTCATATGGAATCAGTATAAGTAAACAAAACGGTCGAGTTCTAACCAAAACCATAAACTCGCTTTTCGCACCAATCGTAGATATAAATGAATACTCCTATAAATTCAATCGGAGAACTTTTAAGGATGGGTGCTTAAGTAGATTACTAATAGCTTCTGTTTCATATACATGGTATTAATTCAGACAAAGTCCCCGATAGTCATATTAAATTATCTATGTTCCACAAAATTTTGAGGTTACATAAATTAATGATTTTTTTTTCAAATAACAAACAATCATTAATTTAAATCAAGGGGTTAACACGGGTAGTTTTAAGCTTGGTTACTAAATCGAACTATTCTTCAATACAAATCTTTTGATGATAAATCTTACCATTGTTTTCGACTTCAAGTATATATAAAACATTTGGAGTTATCAAGAATGGCTCATTTTTAAAAGATGTTGCCAAACGACCATCTTGAAAGTATAGAGACCCTTCCTCTATATTTTGTTGTATCTTAAACAGATTAGTTCCGACAGCAAATAATTCAAAATTTTTAAAAATTAATTCATTCAATCCCATAGAAACGAAAGCTCCATTCGTACAGTTATTTATTGAATAATACACCATTTCATCCGAAAAATTAGATGGTCCAGAAATCTCATAAATTTCTGATCCTAACGATTCATAATAAATGTTATTATTCAAATCAATATTCGGGTCCAAATCTTCCGCAGCGTAAGTAGAATCCAAACTACAATATTGATTAATTAAATTATCCATTTCTTCTAATTGAAAAATAGTATCTCCTGAACAGTTCCGTACACGATATAAAGTTTTCCATTTTCCAATCATCGAATAAAAATCAGTAGTCAAATATTCTTCCTCTATAAAATTGACAAAAAACAGATGGAATATCCGTATTATCATCTTCATATAATCCTGTATTGAGGTTAAATGCATGATTAAAAATAGTCTTATGATAAAACACTCTTTTTTAGGTGGTCAATATACTCCGGAATGCACTGGTCAACATACTCCGGATTTGCATGGTCACTTTAAACCGGAATCACATGGTCACTATGACCGGATTTTCCAATGATGCACCATCTATAAGAAAAGGTGATCCATTAGCATTGAAAGAATTTAATAACAGATGGTATGTTCTTCTTCATGACGAAAAAGACAAGCGAATAAAAACGTTTGCCTTGGATCGATTATCAGAGTTAACTATTTCCAATACAAAATATTTGAGTGAAAAACCTTTCAAAGTAGAAGAACATTTTAAATATTGTTTTGGAATTATAAGCCCAGATGACGCTGTTCCAGAAAAAATCATTTTATCTCTAGATTCTTTTCAAGGAAAATACATAAAGACGTTACCTCTCCATGAATCTCAAAAGGTTATAATTGATAATGAAGATGAATTAAGAATTCAATTAAATTTATGTGTCACCCATGATTTCATTATGGAATTACTTTCACTTGGAGATTGCTTGAAAGTTGTGGAACCACAATCATTAATTAAAAAAATTAAAAAGAATCTAAAAAACACATTGGAACAATATTCGTAAAATAATTAATGTCAATAATTATCAATCTTTTAGGAGAAGGAATCCGATATTGGATTTGTGACATTCCAATTCATCGATTTAATGAATTTGAAAAGATTAAAGAAAGGAATAATTTAGATTGGGAAACCATGCTTTTCGACTTCGATTTTTTAAAACATTTCGGTTACTCTCATTGGAGTGAATTATCCAACAAAAAGGATTTAAATGGATTTCTAGTAAATTCAACCAATAAAATCGAAATAAAAGAAAGAAAAAAGATACTCTTGAAAATGCCAATTATAAATATATTAAATCAATCCAGTCTTTTTGATTTATACTCCACCAAAAAAATTCATTTCAATTTTAAAATGAAAAAAAATATGAAAACAATCATTTTAGTTCAAAAAGAAATAGGACTTATAGGGAAATTTCAAATTAATTCTTCTTCATTTAAAATTGACAAATTAGAATTTGAAATAACACTAAATAACTATCCTTTTTTCGAAATGATAGTATCTAAATTTAAATATGAAAATAAAATATTAAAAATAAATTCAGAAGATCTCCTTGTAAAATCTTTAAATGTCACAATAATTTAACTTATTTATAATTTTAGATTATTATTGCACTATAATTGGTAAATATTAAAATCAAAATTTCACATTTATATAAACCCATTATCTCAAACAATATTCTCTAAGATTAGATGCTAGACATACAAACTAAAACAGATATTGAGCTATTTGTTAATACATTTTACAATAAGGTATTAACTAATAAATTATTGGCTCCTTTTTTTATACATTTAGATTTTGAAAAACATTTACCAAAAATGATTCACTTTTGGTCGTTTGTACTTTTAGATGAACCTGGATATTCTACCAACGTAACGGATAAACACATGAATATACCTCTCAAAAAAGAACATTTTGAGACTTGGTTAACACTATTCCATGAAACTTTAGATGAATTATTCAAAGGTGAAAAAGTAGAATCAGCAAAGCAACATGCCGCAATTATCGGTTGGACAATTGAGAGTAAAATGAAAACTAGTCATTAGCAAATGATAATTGTCAGTTCAATTGTACGATAACTACTGAAACTATTTTCTTAACTTTGCATTACAATGGTAAAAATCAGAAATATTGAATTAGGAGAATTTCCACTTTTGTTGGCTCCAATGGAAGATGTAAGTGATCCACCGTTTCGTGCTTTATGCAAAAAACATGGTGCAGATTTAATGTACACTGAATTTATTTCTTCTGAAGGTTTAATTCGAGATGCGGCAAAAAGTGTCCAAAAATTGGATATTTACGAATATGAACGTCCTGTTGGTATTCAAATTTTTGGCTACGACATTGAAAGCATGAAGGAATCTGCTCGTATCATTGAACGTACAAATCCTGATATTATTGATATAAATTATGGCTGTCCTGTAAAGAAAGTAACTTGTAAAGGTGCTGGTGCTGGGATGTTACAAGATATTCCGAAGTTGATTAAAATGACCGAAGAAATCATTAAAGTAACTAATTTACCTGTTACTGTAAAAACACGATTGGGTTGGGATGAACAGTCAAAATTTGTAGTGAATACCGCTGAACGATTACAAGATGTTGGTGTCGAAGCGATTTCAATTCATGGAAGAACTAGACAGCAATTGTACAAAGGAGATGCCGATTGGACTTTAATTGGTGAGGTAAAAAACAATCCCCGAATGCACATTCCTATATTCGGAAATGGTGATATTGATAGCCCTGAAAAAGCCTTAGAGTATCGAAATAAATACGGAGTTGATGGTATCATGATTGGTCGTGCAAGCATCGGCTATCCTTGGATTTTCAATGAAGTTAAGCATTTCATGAATACCGGTAATTATTTAAATAAACCAGGAATTAAAGAAAGAGTTCAAATTACACGTGATCATTTATTAATGAGTGTTGAATGGAAAGGGCCAAAATTAGGAGTCGCAGAAATGAAACGACATTATACCAATTATTTTAAAGGAATTTCGCATTTCAAAGAATACCGCCAAAAATTAGTAACCACTTTTGATTTAAACGAAATTCTTGAAACACTTCTTTACATTGAGGAAAATGCTGATTCATTTGAGTTAGCTTAAGAACCCCGTTCGTGCTTTTAATTTTATTTAAATCTGAGAACTGTCTAAATTTATTCTGATTTCAATATTTTAAGTCTTTTTATCTAATCATTTTAGACAGATTCTGAATGTACAATTTTATGCGAACTAGGATTAATAACGAATTTACCTACTCTTCGAAACCCTGATTATACAACCACTTTATTTGCTTTTAAACAGATCCTAATCATTCAATTTCAAAATCGCCATAAACGCATCTTGAGGGATTTCTACACGACCTACTTGACGCATTCTTTTCTTTCCTTCTTTTTGTTTCTCTAACAATTTACGTTTACGAGAAATATCACCACCATAACATTTAGCCGTAACATCTTTGCGTAGTGCTTTAATCGTTTCACGAGCTATAATTTTTGCTCCAATAGCAGCTTGAACTGGAATTTCAAATTGTTGTCTTGGAATCAATTCTTTTAATTTCAAACACAATTTTTTTCCTAAATTAAACGCATTACTTCTATGTACCAAAGCTGATAAAGCATCTACTTGTTCCGCATTTAATAATAAATCCATTTTTACTAAGTCAGACTCTTTATAACCAACAGGATGGTAATCAAACGAAGCATACCCTCTAGAAACTGATTTTAGACGATCATAAAAATCAAATACAATTTCCGCTAATGGCATTTCGAATGTTAATTCAACACGATCTTGCGTTAAATAAACTTGATTTCTTAATTCACCACGTTTCTCAATACATAAAGTCATAATAGCACCAACGTATTCAGATTTAGTGATCACTTGCGCTTTGATATATGGTTCTTCAATTCTGTCCATTCCAGAAGGATCAGGCAATTCAGAAGGATTATTTACAATTAATCTATCATTAACATTTTTCTTCATGTACGCATAATAAGATACGTTTGGAACAGTTGTAATCACTGTCATATTGAACTCACGTTCTAAACGCTCTTGAATAATTTCCATGTGTAACATTCCTAAGAATCCACAACGGAAACCGAAACCTAATGCGGCAGAAGATTCAGGTTCAAATACCAGTGAAGAATCATTTAATTGTAACTTCTCCATGGAATACCTCAATTCTTCATAATCCTCAGTATCTACAGGATAAATTCCAGCGAAAACCATTGGTTTAACATCTTCAAACCCTTTAATAGATTCCAAACAAGGATTTTCTAATAATGTAATTGTATCTCCAACTTTGACTTCATTTGCTTGTTTAATCCCTGAAATAATATAACCAACATCACCCGCTTTAATCTCATTTCTAGGATGTAACGAAGGATTTATCTTTAAAATTCCAATTTCGTCAGCATTGTAATCTCTTCCTGTATTAAAGAATTTTACTCTATCACCTTTTCGTAATACACCATTTCTAACTCTGAAATAAGCAATAATTCCTCTAAATGGATTGAAAACAGAATCAAAAATCATTGCTTGTAAGGGCGCATTTTCATCTCCTTTTGGTGCTGGAATACGGTTAATAACCGCTTCTAAAATTTTATCAACTCCCAATCCTGTTTTACCAGAAGCAGGAATAATATCCTCCATTTTACAACCAATCAAGTCAATAATTTGATCTGAAACTTCCTCTGGCATTGCACCAGGTAAATCCATTTTATTTAATATTGGAATAATTTCCAAATCGTGTTCGATTGCCAGATAAAGATTTGAAATTGTTTGGGCTTCTATTCCTTGAGAGGCATCTACAATCAATAAAGCACCTTCACAAGCAGCGATTGAACGAGAAACTTCATACGAAAAATCTACGTGTCCAGGGGTGTCAATTAAATTTAGAATATAATCTTGACCTTCATGTTTGTAATTCATTTGAATTGCATGACTTTTAATAGTGATACCACGTTCACGTTCTAAGTCCATATCGTCCAAGGCTTGGTTTTGCATTTCTCTGTCAGAAATAGTACCAGTTGTTTGTAATAAACGGTCAGCCAATGTGCTCTTACCGTGGTCAATATGTGCAATTATACAAAAATTACGTATGTTCTTCATAAATGTTTTAAAAAACTGATTTTTCCGCTAAAATAGAAAGCGACTACAAAATTAAGGCAAAAAATCGAGAATCTAAGACTAAAGCGTGCTTTATTTAAGCGAATGAAAAATAATAGTCAAAAAAATTCATTTGCAATAAAATTTGGTCGATAAAAACATCCTATTCAGCTAATTATTCTAAAAAAGAAGTTCATATTGTGCGATTCGTCAAAATAAAAACATAAATTAGAAACGCTAAAATTATAAACTTATGAAAAATCTCTTCCATAAAGGGATAATAATATTCTTATTGTCTATTATTTCATCGTCTCTTTTCTCCCAATCAGATTCTACAAATTGGGTACAATTAATGCAAGATCCTTCTGCTAATTTTTACGATGTTCAAAAAGCATTTTACAAATATTGGGATGGTCGAAAAATTGAAAAAGGAAAAGGGTATAAACAATTTAAAAGGTGGGAAGCTTATATGACTCCCAGAGTTTATCCTTCTGGAGACATGAAACTACCATCAAAAAGTTATGAAATGTTTCAAGAATGGGAAGCTAATCAATCTCTAAATAATAATTCATCTAAAACTCCTACTTCCGTTTGGACTCCTCTTGGGCCAGTCGGAACAGCAACTGGTGGCGGGGCTGGACGAGTAAATTTTATTCGATTTGATCCTGCAACCAGCAATACTATATATGTTGGTACACCTGACGGTGGTTTATGGAAGTCAATCAATGGCGGTACATCTTGGACAACAAATACAGATCAATTAACCGTTATTGGATGTTCCGATATTGCTATCAATCCATCAAATACTCAAATAATGTATTTAGCAACGGGAGATGGAGATGCAGGAGATAGTTATAGTACAGGAGTTTTAAAATCTACGGATGGAGGAGCGACATGGAATACAACTGGTTTATCTTGGTCTGTCTCAGCTGGAGTTCGAATTTCAAAATTATTAATTCATCCATCTAATCCTACAATATTGATAGCAGCTACGAGTAATGGAATCTACCGTACAGCTGACTCAGGAACAACTTGGACACAAACTCAAAGTACCGCTAGTTTTAAAGATATTGAATTCAAACCAACAGATCCAAATACCGTTTATGCAGCGGGAAGTACTGTCTATAAATCAACAAATAATGGTGTTTCTTGGACACAAATTACTAGCGGATTGCCAACTTCAGGAATAGAAAGATTTGCTTTAGCTGTTACAGAAGCAAATGCTGCTTATGTCTATATTTTAGGAGGGAGATCAAGTGATCAAGGCCTTTTGGGAGTTTACCGATCAACTGATAGTGGAACTACTTATACTACAATGAAAGGTCCTACTGGTCCAAATTTATTAGGCTATGATGCAAATGGTGGTGATGTAGGCGGACAAGCTTTTTATGATTTAACAATCGCAGCTTCACCAACAGCTGCAAATACAGTAATCGTTGGAGGAGTAAACATTTGGAAATCTACCGATGGAGGAACAAATTGGGTATTAAATGCTCAATGGACAGGCACAGGGGCACCTTATGTACATGCAGATCAACATGATTTGGTGTTTTTACCTGGCAGTGGAACTACTTATTTTGCTGGTTGTGATGGTGGAATTTTTAAAACAACAAATAGTGGAACAGCTTGGTCAGACATTAGTGCTAACCTAACAATAAGTCAACAATATCGTTTAAATCTTTCCGCTAGTACTGAAGGATTACTTGTTACAGGTCACCAAGACAATGGAATTAATAAATATTCAGGTGGAGCATGGTCACAAATTTTTGGAGGAGATGGAATGGATTGTTTTATTGACCGTACAAATAATTCAATTATTTACAGTTCGTATGTTTACGGAGACTATTCTAGATCAACAAATGGCGGCTCTAGTTGGACATCCATCAACAGTGGAATCCCAGCAGGAGATTGGTTAAGTGTCTGGCATCAAGATCCAACAACAGCTACTACAATTTATGCTGGAGGAAGAGCTGCTATTTATAAAACAACAAATAGTGGGACGGCTTGGTCTGCTTTAGGAACTCCAACAGGTACAGGAAATATCATTGAATTTGCAATTGCTCCAAGCAATAATACAATCATTTATGCCGTAAAAGAAAATGCTATAAGTAAATCTACTAATAGTGGAACTACATGGACAAATATTACAGGAACATTACCGACATCTTCTGCATTTACAAATGTAGTTGTTCACAATACAGATCCAAATATTGTTTGGATTACCATTTCAGGCTATAATGCAGCTAATAAAGTATATAAATCTACTAATGGAGGTACATCTTGGACAAATATTTCAACTGGATTACCTAACGTTCCTTGCAATACAATTGTATTTCAAAATGGTGGCGCAAATGATCCTGTCTATATCGGAACAGATATTGGGGTATATTATAAAGATAATACTTCTGGAACTTGGGTTTCCTATTTCAATGGGTTACCTAGAGTTTCAATTAGAGATTTAGAAATTTTTTATCCTACAGGAAAATTAAGAGCAGCAACTTTTGGTCGTGGAACATGGGAAACTGGTTTAATGACAACTGGCTCTTATCCTCCAACTGCTGAATTTACAGGACAACAAAGTGCATGTCAAGGTGCAACAATTACCTACACTGACGCATCTGCCTTTACACCAACATCTTGGAGCTGGTCGATTACACCTGGAACTGCTGGAACAGATTGGAGTTATGTTGGAGGAACATCTTCTACTTCACAGAATATTCAAGTACAATTTAATACAAATGGAATTTACACAATCGCCTTAACAGCAACGAATGTAAATGGATCTAATACAATTACAAAATCAAATTATACAACTATTAATGCAAATATTACGCAAGCATTACCTATTTCTGAAGGATTTACATCTGTAACTTTTCCTGCAATCAATTGGACAATCATCAATTCCAACGCTTCAACAACTTGGACAAGATCTAGCAGTGTAGGAAATGCTCCATCTGCAGGGAATTCAATGTTTTTCAATAATTTCAATATTAATGATAGCGGTGATAATGATGAAGTTAGATTACCAAAAGCAATTTTCACAGGCTTATCTTCTGCTCAATTAACATTTGATGTTGCTTATGCTCCTTATGATGCTACCAATTATGATGGACTAGAAATTGCCGTTTCAACTAATTGTGGAGGTACTTTTACAAATGTTTACTCAAAAAATAATACAACTTTAGCAACAGCGGCAGCAACAACAAATGCATTTACACCAACAAGTGCACAATGGCGTACAGAAACAATTGACTTAACAGCATATATTGGTCAAAGTAGTGTAATTATTGCATTTAGAAATGTGGCAGGCTATGGAAATAATTTATACATTGATAACATCAATTTAACAGGTGTTGCGACACCACAAGCTCCTGTTGCAAGTTTTACAACAACTAATGCAAGTATTTGTGCAGGAAATTCAATTACATTCACCAATACCTCTACCAATACACCAACTTCCTACTCTTGGACTTTTACTGGTGGAAATCCTACAACATCGACTGCAACAAATCCAACTGTCGTATATTCAACAGCTGGAAATTACAATGTGTCTATGACAGCTACCAATGCGCAAGGATCAAATACTACAACGCAAACAAATTACGTAACTGTAAATGCCGTTCCTTCGATACCTACAATTACAACTAGTGGATCTACAACTTTTTGTCAAGGAAACAATGTTGTACTAACCTCATCAGCTTCAACAGGAAATACATGGTCAACAAGCGCCAGCACTCCATCAATAACCGTTACAAATTCAGGTAATTACACTGTAACAACATCAAATGGTAGTTGTAGTTCGACATCAAGTTCAACAACAATAACAGTCAATCCTTTACCAACCATCTCTATGACTAATTTCCCAATGGTTTGCGTTTATGCTACACCATTTACACTAACTGGAGCAACACCTTCAGGAGGAAATTATTCAGGAATAGGAATCAGTGCAAATACTTTTAACCCAACAGTAGCTGGTATTGGAACACATTATATCACTTATAATTACACAGATCCATCAACAACATGTTCAAAATCAGATTCTGCAACCATTGTTGTAGATGCTTGTTTAGGATTAGAATCCATGAATTCAACAACTTTCGATGTATTTCCAAATCCTAGTATTGGAACTTTGAATGTTGTTTCAAATAATATTCAAATCAACAATATTATAATTACAGATGAATTAGGTAAAATAATTAAGGTTATTTATCCTAAAAATGAAAATCAGATTGAAACTTTTTCATTAAATGAATTAGCTGGTGGTTGTTATACATTAATTTTTAATACTGCAGATTTTCAAAAATCAATCAAATATACGTTGATAAAGTAAAAATTAGAAAGCTGAATATCAAAAAAGGGGGAAACTGGCATTTCCCCCTTTTTTCTTACCTAAAACTACTACTTATGAAAAAACGCTCTAAAATCTTCACTTAAAAATTACAAGTCATTTACTTTGCTAAAACTATAAACTTGTTTCTTTATTATACAACGGAGATGTCATTCAAAAATTACAGTTAGAATGATAATTTAACATTTATTTAGGATTTTATTTTTTAATAGCCGTTTTGATTTCTTACAAAAGGATTGTAATTTAGCACCTTAAACTGAAAACAAAATGAAAATGCTTACAAAATTTCTTTCTTTCTTTATTCTAATTTTAACACTCTTAAGCTGCACGAAGGATCAAGGAAAAAATCCATCCATCCAATTTATAAATGCCTTGGATTATATTTCATCCAATGAAGCAATGGAGCCTGGACAAGCTTTTAAAATAGGTGTCAATACTTTTAAGGCTGAAACCCATGTAAGTTTAAAAACTTTCAAGGTTACTAAATCTATTAATAATGGTGAAGCAGAAGAAGTTTTTTCTAAAAGATTGAGAAACACCGAAAAAGATGATTACAACTATTTATTACAAGGAAATGTTGGTTCTACATCTGGTCAAACAGAAAAATATACTTTTACAGTTACCAATCGATATGGTACTACAAACCAAGTTTCTCTAACATTGTCTATATTATAAAAACAGTTACGCTTAATCTCTAACAATTATATGGAAAACCAACTTGTATTGAATAATCTCCATTCCATTTTCAAAATAATTGATTGGAGAAAATAGCTATCGTTTAGCTCGTAAACAATACTCGAAGTTAACGCTCCGAATAAAGAAGAAAGTCTCAAATCTAACATTTAGACTTCGGAACTAGGCAACTTGACATTTGAAGTCCAAAACCTGCCCACGACTGATGTCTGGAATCAAAACGGCTAGCCATTTTTATTTTTTGTTAATCTTAGAAACTCCTATGTTTGTTTTATCAAAAAAAAACATAGGAGTTACTTAGTTCAATTAAAATCTGAGAGTAAAATCAAACTAAGGTTATAACGCTCTTACATTTTCAGAAAAGAAAACACGATCTCGATTTACAGAAGATTCAATGACATCTTTGAAAGATTTTTTATTTTTATCATCGATACAATTTTTAGGAAAAGTCAATTGTAAATCATCTTTATAATCAAAATAAAAAGATTCTGAATGCATACTCACCTCTCTTAAACCTGAAAAATAGAGTACTTTTACTTCACGATCTGCAACAACTATTGCTTGAGAAGTTACTCCTACTCTATATGTATTTCTAGACAAACCTATTACAATGAAAAAAAGACTATCAATTGTTCCGATAAATAATGCGACAGAAACTAACCAAGCTAAGGGACAAATACGAATAAAAACAAATCCAACAAAAGCCATAACCAAAGCTTCTAGTAACAAATAAGTATTCACTCTTTTCTTCCTTTCTGAACTTACTGATTCATTCCATTTATATTTTGTAATTGCATTTACCATTTTCATCCCCATCCACCTTCTAACTGATCTCCGAAGAATGATTACGAAATATAGAATACCTATTACAAGAAACACTTCTTTTACATAAGGCAAGTGCAGCCCTGTTGTTTTAAAAAATTCTATTGGCATATCAAAACCCACATAGATTGAAAACAACATTGTTGGAAGACTCAACAATAAAAGAAGTATGTTTATAAATTTATTCATTCGGAATCATCTTGATTTTACGTGCCATCTCATCGATTTTACGTTTCGTATATTCTATTTTCTTTTCAACTTCCTTTTTCATTTCATTTGCTCCTTTTGATTTAGCAAAGAAACCTAAATTATTTTCGTATTGAATAATATCTTGCTTCAACGTCTCAATTTGTTTACGCAAGTCATATTTTTCTTTTTCTAATAATTTACCAGCATTTGGGCTTGATTTGATGGTTTCAATTCGAGATTGAAACATCACTTTTTCTTTCTCTTCACCTTCTAATTTTAAAGATTGATAATGCTTATCGATTGCATTTTTATAAGCATTGTAAATCGCATCTTTTTCTTTTACAGGAACATGCCCAATTGCATTAAATGTATTTGTAAATTCTTTTAAATCAGTTATCGCTTGCTGCTTATTTTCAGAAATAACATAATTTTCAATTGTTGAAATTAAATCTTGTTTTGCAATAAGATTCGTTTCATTTAATTTATCTTGTTCGTTGTAAAAAGCTTGTTTTGCATTGAAAAACGCATCACAAGCTGCACGAAATTCTTTCCAAAGTCGTTGTTCGTTTCTTTGCCCAGCATTTCCTAATTCTTTCCATCTTTTTTGCAAAGTAATTAGTTGTTCACTTGTTTTTTTCCAATCCGTAGAAGTCTTCAAATTATTCGCCTGATCAATCAAAGATTGTTTTTTTTCTGCGATTGCATCAAAAGTAACTCTAATAGTATCAAAAAAAGCTTTTTTCTTAGCGAAAAAATTATCACATTCCATTCGGAACAAGTGCCAAACTTCTTCATTTTCTTTTTTCGGTCCAAATCCAATTTGCTTCCAAACTTCTTGTATTTTTAATAATTCCTGCGTTTTTTCTTCCCAATCTTTCGTTGAGTTCATTGCTGCCAGAGAACCGTTAAATTCAATCGTTTTATTTAATAAAGCATTTTTTTTATCTAAATTATCCGCTTGTAAGGTTCTTTTTTCTTCGTAAAATTTATTAATTCTATCGTAAATGTTTCGAACAGCTTCTAAATATGATGCTTTAATTTCTTCCCAACGCTCTTTATTGACAGGTCCAATTTCATCCCATTCGTTTTGAAAGGTTTTAATTTGGCCTTCAATTTCACGAACAGATTCAACAGAAACTAAGTTTTTAATTTTCTGAATTACTTCTAATTTAACTTGTTCATTTCTATGGAAGTCGTGTTCTTTCAATTCTCTATAAATTTTCATATTATAGAAAAAATCTTCTAATAAACGAGAATATTCAGCTTGAATTTCAGCTCTTTTTTCTCGTTCAATTTCACCAATTGATTTCCAAGTCTCATGAATTTCTTTATAAGCATTGAAAGCCGCTCCAATATGTTCTTCGTTTGCTATTAATTCTTTCAATCTAGAAATTAATGATCTTTTTTGTTTTAGATTTTCAGTTTGAATAGCCTTTTTAGTATCCATTGCAACAGACCAAGCACCTCTAAATTCTTTGAAAACTTCATAAAATTCATTTCTAATCGGATCATCTTCACGAACATATTCTACATCTTCACCATTAGCTTTCGCTTCTAAAATAGCAACTTGTTTTTTTCGCTCATCTTCCAATACGAAATCATCGAATCGAGTTCTTAATTCATTTACTTCACGGTTAATTGAAAGTTTATCTTCATTGCTAACCAATGTTTTCAATTCTTCTAAAAATGCTTGTTTTTCCATAACGCAGATTTTATTTTAGGTTTTACCCTACAGTTTGTACCATTTCAAAATTTGTCAAAGAAACGAATTCTTCAATTCTATCTTCCACTTCTTGTTTCGTAATATTTAATAATTTTTCTGTTCCAAATTTCTCAACACAAAAAGAGGCTAATGCTGATCCAGTAATAATTGCTCTTTTCATATTTTCAAACGAAAGATCATTCGTGCTCGCTAAATACCCGATGAAACCACCCGCAAATGTATCTCCTGCTCCCGTTGGATCAAATACATCCTCCAAAGGTAAAGCCGGAGCAAAAAATACTTGGTCATTATGGAATAACAATGCGCCATGCTCTCCTTTTTTGATAATCAAATAGCTGGGTCCCATTGCACGAATTACTTTAGATGCTTTTTTCAATGAATATTCTCCAGACAATTGACGTGCTTCTTCATCATTGATAATCAACACATCTACCATACTGATTGTTTTTTTCAAATCATCCATCGCAATGTCCATCCAAAAATTCATGGTATCCATCGCTATTAATTTTGGACGTGCCTCTAAACGTTCAATCACTGAACTTTGAACTTGAGGACTTAAATTTCCTAACAATAAATATTCAACACCTTGATAACTTGTTGGAATAATTGGATCAAAATGCTCTAAAACATTTAATTCAGTTACTAATGTATCTCTTGAATTCATATCGTTGTGGTAACGACCTGACCAAAAAAATGTTTTTTCGCCTTGTTTTATTTGTAGCCCCTCCAAATTTACTCCTTTAGAAGCTAATGTATCTAACATTTCTTTCGGGAAATCTTCCCCTACCACAGAAACTAATTTTTGATTTTCTTCGTAAAATGAAGCTGATAACGCAATGTATGTCCCCGCTCCTCCTATGATTTTATCGGTTTTACCGAATGGTGTTTCGATCGCGTCGAATGCCACACTTCCAACTGTTAGTAAACTCATGTACTCTTTTTGTTTTTTTAAGTGTTGCAAAATTACTGAAAATTACTGTAAAATCAATAGATTAGAAGAAAAAGATGTCAGGGCGAATTGCAATTCGCCTTTATCTTCTCCCCGACAATTTATCTCACATTTTCACGTTAATAAATTTAGAGACTCCGTAATTATTAAGCAACATTTCAATTTAACTTTACGAGTTAACACAGTATTAAATTCAATTCTCTAATGGAATCCGAAAAGGTTAAAAAATCGATCTCAAAACGAATCCTAAAATTTGGAATGTGGTTTTTCGGAATTATTCTGAGTATCATGTTGTTGATTTCTGCTGGACTGTATTTTTTCAAAGACGATATTTGTGGATACGTGATTAAACAAGTCAATCAAAACTTAAAAGCAAAGGTATCCGTTTCCGAAGTTGATTTAGCTTTTTGGGGATCATTTCCTAATTTATCTGTTGATTTTAATGAAGTTTTTATCCAAGATTCCTATCAAAATTCAACTCTAAAAGATACGCTCCTTTTTTCTGATCAAATTCGTTTAAAATTTAATCCTTTAGATATTTGGAATGAAAAATACAATGTCAAACAAATTGAAATAGCCCCAGGTACATTAAAGCTAAAAATCAATAAAGCAGGTAACATTAATTATGATATTTTTAAAAAATCATCCGATACAACTGCTTCAAAATTTAAATTGAATTTAAAAGAAGTAAACATAGAACAAATTCGGTTTTCTTATAAAAATTCTTTGACTCATCAGTATTATGCTTCTACAATTCATCAATTAGATTTAAATGGTGCATTTACTGAAAAACAATTTACGCTTCAAAGTCAAATCAATATGCATATCAATCAAATTAAAAGTGGTGATGTTGCATTAATTTCAAATAAAGATTCTCATTTCAACATTGCAATTTCTGTGAATCAAGAAACGGGGAATGTTCTTATTCCTCCATGCACTATTTATATTGCCAACCTACCTTTTGATTTAAATGGAAAAGTCACACCCAAAAATTTAAACTTTAATATCCAAGCAAAGGAATTGGAATTGGTTGATGTAGCAACAAACTTTACACATAGTTCTCTAGAGAATATAGACAAATTTGGCGGCTCAGGAACGGTCCATTTTAAACTTGCAATTGCTGGGAAATTAGAAAAAAATGCTCCTACCAATATTGATTGTGATTTTGGAATTCAAAATGGCTCATTAATTGAACCAGCAAAAGGTTTAAAATTAAATAACATAAAATTAACTGGAAAATATTCAAATTTAAACGGAACGGAAAATGAATATGTTAAACTATCAAACATTTCTTTCTCTAGTCCTGGAGGTCCTTTTGCGGCAAATATTTTAATAACCCATTTTGAAGCCCCAATTATTCAAGGGAATGCTCATGGAAATATTGATTTAACTGTTGCCAATGGGATTTTAAAATTAACAGAAATTCAAGAGGTTAATGGAAACATTAAATTAAACAGCTCTTTTTTAGTTGAAACCATTTACGATGAAATAGGTCGATCAAAATTAAATTTGGAAAAATGCGAAGGTAACATTGAAATGCAAAACATCACACTTCAATTAATTAATGACAAAAGAAAATTTAGAAATGTTAAAGGAAGTATTTACTTACGTGATAATGAAGCAGGGATCGATAATGTTTCCTTAAATGTTGGTACTTCGGATTTAAAAGTGGATGGCGTTTTTCAAAATATTATTGGCTTTGTTCGAGGTGAAAATAATCTCAATGCCAATGTAGCTATTCAAAGTAATTATGTCAATGTGCAAGATTTAAGCACAGAAACAAAACAAGAACAAATCTCAGATGGTCGGAATTGGATATTACCCATTGAATTGGAAGGAAATATGGATGTCAATGTGCAAGAATTAAAATATGAAAAACATTTATTTAAGTCGCTCCGAGGAAATTTCACAATGAAAAATAGAATGATTCATTTTCCTGAATTAACCGTTTCGAATGCTAACGCAAATATTAGAGGAGGATTAATTATTGAAGAAAGGACTCCTGAAATATTTACAATAGCAACAAAAGCAACTTCCGATAATGTTGAAATGAAACCATTATTCAAAGAGTGGGAAAATTTTCATCAAGAAATTATTACTGAAAATAATATTTTTGGAAAGATTCGGGTTTTTCTAGAATTTGAGGCACCATTTGATTTAAGGTCTGGAATTGTCGAAAAAGAAATCAAATCAAAAATTCAATTACGTATTTCAGATGGTCGTTTGAAGAATGTTTTAGCCTTTAAATCTATTACGGAAAGCATGAAAAATTCTTCTGCTAAATTCATTTTAAACAAAGAAAACATCAATGAATTTGAGAAAAAACTATTGGATTTAAAATTCGAAAATTTTGAAAATACCTTCTTGATTCGAAATGGAAAATTAGAAATCCCTTCCATGACCATTTTATCAAATGCATTGGATATCAAACTTGAAGGAATTCATGATTTCAACAACACGATTGATTACCGTTTTGCTTTTCGTTTTAGAGAATTAAAACAACAAAAGTCAGAGGAAGAATTTGGAGAAATAATTGATGATGGGACAGGAGTTAAATTATTTGTCCGAATGACTGGAAATATGGATAACCCAAAAATTGTTTGGGATAATGCTGCAAAAAAACAACAAGCAAAAGAAAATCGGGAAGCAGCGAAACAAGATGCTAAATCTATTTTAAAATCTGAATTTGGTTTATTTAAAAATGATTCAACCGTGAAAAATTTTAACCCCATAGTTAAACCTAAAGAAGAATTAAAAATTGAATTCGGACCAGATAAACCCTTGGATTCAAAACAAAAAGATTCTAAAAAAGATTCTAAAATCAACAAAACGCTTAATAAGTGGAAGCAAGAAGCAGGAAAAGAGAAGAAAGAGGAGTTTGAGGATATTAATTAGAAGGAGATTTTGAATTTTGGATTAAACAAAAAAATTATATGTTAAATTACATTTATTCTATACTCAAAAGATGTAATAATGATCAAAATGGAAAGATGGAAAGTAATTTTTTTAGGTTAATATCAGCTTTTATTTTTATTAATATTTTTTTTCCCTTTTTAATTTTTTATTTCAAATTTCAAGATCAAATTGATAATGCAAATATTTTTAATAAAATGATATTCTTTTTATCAATAGCATTTCTAATGGTCTATCCATTTATTCATGCTTTTTATCCAGGTTACAAATATTTAGACAAAGTCAAATCTTACAGCAAAGAAAAAGCATATATTATATTAATTCTTATAAGTTCACCAAATTTGATTTATTTATTCTTCAATAGATAATCATTTAGCTTTCTATCATTTTTTTGTAGTTCCAAAATCATTCTAACCCGTTTTGAATCGTTTTAAAACTATCCCCAATATTCGCTATCACATCAGAAATCAACATACTTTCATGACTTTGAGATTCTAGCGTTAAATCGGCTGCTAATCCATGCAGAAAAACAGCCAATTGGGAAGCTTCAATCGGAAGATAACCTTGAGCAGCAAAAGCTAATACCATTCCTGTCAAAGCATCTCCTGAACCACCTTTTGCTAAACCTGCATTTCCATTGGTATTAACAAAAATAGAGTCTTCTGAAATAATATGAGTTTGGTGTCCTTTTAAAACGATAATACAATGTAATTCTCTCGTTTTCTTTTTTGCCAAAGCAATTCTTTCTTCTGTATTTTCACATATTCCAAATAACCGGTCAAATTCTTTTGGATGAGGTGTTAAAATCGTTTGATTAGGTAATTGATATAACAATTCATTTGCATTTGCAAGCATATTTAAGGCATCTGCATCTAAAATAATTGTTCTGTTTTTAGTCGTTAATATTTGCTTCAACCATTTTTTTGACAATTGACTTTGTCCAATTCCTGGTCCAATTGCAATTGCATCAAAATTCATTAATTCAATAGGTTCATTTTCACGAAAAACAACCATGGCTTCTGGAACAGTACTTTGAATTATCATCCGTTCATTCTGAGGAGAATTTACAGTTAATAAACCTACTCCTGAACGCAAACATGCTTTTGAAGCAATAACTGACGCTCCCATTTTACCGATTTCACCAGCAATTAGTAATGCATGGCCATGTGTTCCTTTATGTGAATTTATCGCTCTTTTTATAAAAAACGTTTTAATAAAATCAATGGTAATTGCTTGCATATCAATAAATTTTGTTGATAAATTCTGTTAATGCAATATAGACTAAATCCAATTCCTCATCTTTGATACTGTATGGCGGATTGATAAATACAATGTTTCCCAATGGCCTTATTAACATTCCTTTTTCAAGAAAAAAATGGTAGGCATCCTCTCGAATTTTAGCGAAATAAGATGACTCTTCTCCTATTTGAATTTCAATTGCTAAAATTGTTCCCAAAACTCTAACTTCCTTAATTTTTTTATGTTCTTGAATTTGATTTTTAAACGTCAAATGCTTTGCTCCTATTCTTTCAATTCTTTTCCAGGTATAGCCAATTTCAAATAAATCTAAACTTGCATTGGCAGCGGCACAAGCAATCGAATTTCCCGTAAATGAATGCCCATGTAATAAGGCTTTAGCTTTATCTTCAGCTAAAAACGCATTGTATATTTCATCTGTCGCAACCGTTAATCCTAAAGGTAATACCCCACCAGTCAATCCTTTAGATAAACATACAATATCTGGAATTTCTTGACAATAATTCATTGCAAAATATTTTCCTGTTCGACCCCAAGCAGTCATTACCTCATCAAAAATAACTTTAACATTATATTTTTTTGCCAATTTTACAAATGCATCAAGCCATAAATGGGAATAAAGAACCATTCCTGCTGAACCTTGAATCAGTGGCTCTACAATAACTGCTGCAAAATTTCCCGTTTGAAATAATTCTTCTGCTTTTTTTAAGGAACTTTTTTCTTTTTCAGGAGTTGGAAATTCAAGAAAATCAACATTGAAAAAAAAAGATTCAAAAGGTTTATTGAAATATCCTCTTTGTCCGACAGACATTGCCCCAAAAGTATCTCCATGGTAAGCTCCTTCCAAAGCTAAAATTTTTGTTTTGGATTGATCTAAATTATGCCAATATTGAAATACCATTTTCAAAGCTACTTCAACCGCTGTAGAACCATTATCGGAAAAGAAGACTTTTTGAAAATTTTCGGGTAGCAATTTCACAACTCTTTCAGCTAATTTCACGGCCTGTTCATGTGTTGCTCCTGCAAAAATCACATGATCTATTTGTTTTATTTGCTCCATGATTTTTTTGGTTATATGTGAATGACAATGTCCATGAACATTAACCCACCAAGAAGAATTACAGTCTAAATACGACTTTCCATCACGATCATAGAGATAAGATCCTTTTGCTTTGACAATATCTAAAGGCTCGCCAGCAGTTTTCATTTGCGTAAATGGATGCCAAACATATTGTTTATCTTTTTCTAAAACTGAACTCATTTTAAGAATTTTGAATGATGGACTTCGACTACGCTCAGTCTGAATAATTTGAATTGATTTTTTTGGATTGATTTTGAATGAATTCATAATCAATTTTGTCTGTGAAAGGAATTCTTGCAATCACATTTAATTTCATTTTTTGTAGAATAATTTTTTCGGTTGCTGAATTTTCATCTCCAACGAAAACGATTCCTTCAATTTGAATATTTCTAGATTTTAAAGCTTCAATTGATAATAACGTATGATTGATACTTCCGAGATAATGCATCGAAACCAAAATCACAGGAAGTTTGAATTGTTGAATTATATCGATGTACAAGTCACCTTCATTGTTAATAGGAACCATTAATCCTCCAGCACCTTCAACGATTAAATTACTATCAACGGATGGTAACCTAAAATCAGATAATTTAATTTTTATCCCATCAATTTCAGCTGCGAGATGAGGTGAAGCAGAAGTATTGAATCGATATTTTTCTTCTAAAACATTCACATTTTTGGAAGTTAAAATGTCAACTTTTATGGAATCCGAATAATCTAAATCTCCAGCTTGAACAGGTTTCCAATAAGTCGCTTTTAAAGCTTCTGAAAGAATAGCGCTGACAACTGTTTTGCCAACATTTGTTCCAATTCCTGTTACAAAAAAGTGTTTTTTCACAGTTTGTTTTTAGAATTTAGTGTACTTTTTAATCTCAAAACTAGCTTCGTTTTTCTCGTCTTTTTCAAACGTTAAAATCGATTCTGATTTCCAAATAGTCGAATCAATTTCAGGAAAAAATGTATCCGCATCGTATTTTTTAGCAACATGCGTAATGTACATTTCATCTAGAACAGAAGTTTCCAAAGCCATTTTGTAAATTTCACCTCCACCAATGATAAATACTATTTTGTCTTCATTTTTAGTTGAATAATGCGAAATACAGTCTTCAAGTGAATTAAAAACAAGACAATTTGGAGCAATATATACTTCGTTTCGAGTCAAAACAACATTCTCACGATTCGGTAATGGACGATATTTTTCTGGAATCGACTCGTAATTTTTTCGACCCATTACCACCACATGATTGGTCGTAGTTTCCTTGAAAAATTTCATATCGGCAGGCAAGTGCCACATCAAATCATTGTTTTTACCAATCCCCCTTTCAAGATCCATCGCCACAATCAAAGCTACCTTCATAATCTGTATTTTATAATCTACACTCTGCTAATTTGTAATCTGTCAATCTATACAGCTACTGCCGCTTTAATATGCGGATGTGGGGCGTAACCAACCAATTCAAAATCTTCTAATTTGAAAGAAAAAATATCTTTTACATCTGGATTAATTTTCATGGTTGGTAATTCTCTAAACTCTCTTAACAATTGAAGATTAGCTTGTTCGATGTGGTTACTATATAAATGCGCATCGCCTAAAGTATGAATAAATTCTCCTGGTTCAAGTCCAACAACTTGTGCCAACATCATTGTTAAAAGTGCGTAAGAAGCAATGTTAAAAGGGACACCTAAAAACACATCCGCGCTTCGTTGATACAATTGACAGCTTAATTTACCATTTGCAACGTAAAATTGAAACATTGTATGACAAGGAGGTAAAGCCATATTATCAACATCCGCTACATTCCAAGCAGAAACAATTAGTCTTCTAGAATCAGGGTTCTTTTTTAATTGATCTACTAATTTGGTAATTTGATCAATCGTACCACCATCTTTCGCAGGCCAACTTCTCCATTGATGACCGTAAACCGGGCCTAAATTTCCATTTTCATCCGCCCATTCATCCCAAATAGAAACGTTATTATCTTTCAGGTATTTTATATTTGTGTCTCCTTGTAAAAACCATAACAACTCAACAATAATCGAACGTAAATGCAATTTCTTTGTTGTTAAACATGGAAAACCTTTTGATAAATCAAAGCGACTTTGGTAACCAAAAACAGAAATTGTTCCGGTTCCGGTACGGTCTTCTTTTTTCGTACCGTTATCCAAAATGTGCTGCATTAAATCGTGATATTGTTTCATGGTATTTACGCTTTTTAAGTACGGTAAAATTAAGGATTTTGAGTGATTGAATATTATGAATAGTCAAATTATTATGAATAAAAATATCTATAGCCAACTATTTGTCGCTTTAGAGGTTCAAATTTCGAACGAAAATAGATGAAAAAAAGAATGATTGTAGGGAATTGGATGTGTTTTTTGAAGATTTAAAAAAAAGTTTGAAAATGGCTAAAATAGGGGGTAAAGCGGTTTCTAACCGATAGAAACTGCTAATTCACAAAATTGATTTTTTTATAAAATTTATTGAATTATTGCTTGAACCTGAATGTTTACAGATTCTGTGTTAATATCCTAATAAAAATATTTTATTTTTTTATACCTTTGAATCCTAAAGCAGTCAAGAACTAGCTTGTAAGAGTGTTTTCTATTAATAGAGGCACTCTTTTTTTTGCTTCATAATCTTGATCAAATA
>JACOTM010000091.1 GCA_016178305.1 Flavobacteriia bacterium
ACTTAATACATCCGAAACATTTCCTGTTCCTGGCGTAGTGTTACCTGTAATTGTACCAGCAGAAGTTGAAGATGTCCAACCGAAAGTTGTACTTGCTACTCCTGAAGTAGGAGTAATTGAAGCTGTTGTTCCACTACAAATAGCTTGTGTTGTGGTTGCATTTGTAACTGTTGGTATTGGATTTACAGTTACAACAAAGTTTACAGGCGTACCTACACATGATGTTGGTGCTGGACCTGTTGGTGTTACTATGTAAGTCACTGTACCTATAGTTGAGGCACTATTTGATAATATTTGAGAAATATTTCCTGCTCCTGGTGATGTAAATCCTGTAATAGTTCCAGCTGATGCAGAAGCTGTCCAAGCGAAAGTTGTACTTGCTATTCCAGATGTCGGAACTATTAAAGCTGTTGAACCACTACAAATAGACTGAGTAGTTGTAGCATTTGTTACTGTTGGGGTTGGATTTACCGTTACTACAAAATTTACAGGTGTACCTACGCATGATGTTGGTACCGGTCCTGTTGGTGTTACGACATAAGTCGCTGTTCCTGATGTTGTAGCTGAATTACTTAATACATCCGAAACATTTCCTGTTCCTGGCGTAGTGTTACCTGTAATTGTACCAGCAGAAGTTGAAGATGTCCAAGCAAAAGTTGTACTTGCAACTCCTGAAGTAGGAATAATTGAAGCTGATGTTCCGCTACAAATAGCTTGAGTCGTTGTTGCATTCGTTACTGTTGGTATTGGATTCACAGTTACTACAAAATTTACAGGTGTTCCTACACAAAATGATGGAGCTGGACCTGTTGGTGTTACGACATAAGTTGCAGTACCTGAAGTTGAAGCACTATTCGATAATGTTTCAGATATATTCCCTGTTCCTGGCGTTGTATTACCTGTAATCGTTCCTGCAGAAGTTGAAGATGTCCAAGCGAAAGTTGTACTTGCAACACTTGAAGTAGGAATAATAGAAGCTATTGAACCACTACAAATAGCTTGTGTCGTTGGTGCATTTGTTATTGTTGGTGTTGTATTAATTGTAATTGAAAATATTTCCTCATCTGCACAAGCTCCATTTATATCATAGATATATAATGCTGGAAATCCTGGTGCATTTACAACGAAACCAGCAGCATAAGCAGTTCCTGTTCCATTTGGACCAGTATAATAACTTTCTGAACCAGTTAAACTTGTTCCTGTAATCGTAGGTAAAGTATAAGTTCCTCCACACTGTACAACATCTGTGATATCAAATACATCTGGTGCACCAGGATTTAATAACGAAATTGAAGGAACAATGGTATATGTACATGTTGTAATTGGATTTGATATAATAAAATTACTATAAGATCCGAAATTCAAACCAGTAATAATATAATTTCCTGAGGCATCTGTTACAATAGGATTTGCTCCTATTACAGTTACTCCATCCGTATATGTTAAATTATAACCAGTTGAATTAGCTAATCCCGATAAAGTGATTGAACCATCAGACGCATTACAAACAGTTGGATCTATTTTTGACACCGTAAATGTTGGTGTTGGATTTACAGTTACAACAAAGTTTACAGGTGTACCTACACATGATGTTGGTGCTGGACCTGTTGGTGTCACGACATAAGTCGCTGTTCCTGATGTTGTAGCTGAATTACTTAATATATCTGAAACATTTCCTGTTCCTGGCGTAGTGTTACCTGTAATTGTACCAGCAGAAGTTGAAGATGTCCAAGCGAAAGTTGTACTTGCAACATTTGATGTCGGTACAATAGAAGCTGTTGAACCGCTACAAATAGCTTGCGTTGTTGGAGCATTTGTAATTGCAGGTATTGGATTTACGGTAACAACAAAATTCACCGGTGCTCCTACACACGAAGTTGGTGCTGGACCTGTTGGCGTTACAACATAAGTCGCTGTTCCTGATGTTGTAGCTGAATTACTTAATACATCCGAAATGTTTCCTGTTCCTGGAGTAGTATTACCTGTAGTTGTTCCAGCAGAAGTGGAAGATGTCCAAGCGAAAGTTGTACCTACAACACCTGATGTTGGAATAATAGAAGCTGTTGAACCGCTACAAATAGCTTGTGTCGTTGTTGCATTCGTTACTGTTGGTATTGGATTTACAGTTACTACAAAATTTACAGGTGTTCCTACACATAATGATGGTGCTGGGCCTGTTGGTGTAATGACATAAGTTACAGTTCCAGTAGTAGAGGCACTATTACTCAATACATTTGAAATATTACCTGACCCTGGTGTTGTAAAACCAGTGGTTGTTCCTGCAGATGAAGAAGCTGTCCAAGCAAAAGTGGTACTTGCTACTCCAGATGTTGGCACAATAGAAGCAGTTGCTCCACTACAAATAGCTTGTGTCGTTGTTGCATTTGTTATTGTAGGTATAGGATCGACAGTTACAACAAAATTTACTGGCGCACCAACACAAAATCCAGGTGCTGGCCCTGTTGGTGTAATTGTATAAGTAACTGTTCCTGAAACTAAAGCTGAATTGTTTAATACATCTGAAACGTTTCCTGTTCCTGGAGTAGTATTTCCTGTTATAGTTCCTGCAGATGGCGTTGAAGTCCAAGAATAAGTTGTTCCAACAACACTTGAAGTTGGAATTATCGATGCCGTTGTTCCACTACATATAGTTTGAGTTGTTGTTGCATTTGTAATAACTGGACTACCACTCATTGTAATAGAAACTGCATCTGTAGCAGTACAACCTAATCCATCTGTAACTGTTAAAGTATATGTAGTTGGAGCAACTGGAGAAGCTGTTGGATTTGAAACAGTTGCATTACTAAGTGTTGCAGAAGGAGACCATGAATAAGTATAAACTCCGTTACCACCAGTTGCAGATGGCGCGTCTCCAATAACTAGAGAACCTGAACAAATTGCAGCATCAACTCCCGCATGAGCTGCTAAAGTAGTACCCACAGAAACAGTTGTATAATAATCTCTAATACACCCTGCCATTTCTGTTACAGTTGTATGTACTGTATAAGTTCCAGGACCAGCAGCTGTATAATCATGTGTATTTGTAGAAGGTCCTACTGCAGTTCCTGTTCCATCACCCCAATCCCATGTATAGGTAACAGAATTTAATGCTGCAATTGTATCAGCTACTGTTACATTATAATTCGTACAACCACCACTTGTTATAGCAAAACCTGCCAACACTCCTATTCCAGCTCCTGTACCATTGAAGTTAAAGTTAAATCCATTATCACTTGCTGCAGTACCATAATTATTAATTAATACAGCATACTCATGACCTGCGATTAAGCTGATTGCATTCTCCCATTGAGAAGCACCATTGCCATTATCTGCACCACCTGGAGCCCCTAAGCAATCTCCAGGACCAGCTGGATTACCATAGTAATAGTCAAAAGTATTATTAGTCCCTCCTGTATAACTTCCAACTGCAGAGGTGATACCTGTCATCCCATAACATCCACTCCAATTACAAGCAACAGGTACATTGTTATTTATTACACATCCTGTTGTTGTGATATCGAATACTGCCCAATCATAATCGTCTCCCCATAATATTGGGTCAATTTGAAATTCTAAATCTCCTGCCGTATTCACTGAAAACTTATACCATTGCGATCTTGATTCTTGTCCCCCAAAACAGGATCCCGCAAAAGTTAAATCTTCATTTGAACCATTTCCTGTAATCGTTCCACCTCCTGCACTTACTGTCCCGACAACAAAACCTGTAGGAGAGCAAATTGATTGAGCCACTGGACAATCTTGACCTGGAGTAGCAATAGGCGTAAAAGAAGTTGCGCAAATTTGAAAAGTTCCTTCCGTAGCATTTGTAGATATACCAACATAATAAGTCGCGCCTACTACCAATGCATTAACTGTATCCGTCAAAGTCATTGGACCACACAATGAAGCTACCTCTGTAAATGTTGTTACACAATCACCTGAATAAACAACTATTTCAGCTGTTCCAGTCATTGTGCCAGCAATAAGATTAAAAGAAATGGAAGGCTTATCAGCTACAAAAGAATAAAAAACATCTGGATGAGTAGCAACTGCACCATCTTGACAACCAACTACACCCGTAATTTCATCATTCGCATTTACGTTAGTTCCTACTAAACAAGTTCCATCTAAAGGTAACGTTATTGCTCCTTCACAAGCATCATTTATTGGAGTTGGTGGATTTGTAACACAAACCGAAAGTGTCCCTGATGTTGTATTTTGATCACTTGAAATTACAAACCAATAAGTATTTCCAGGAACCAAACCAGTATATCCCGAAACAGCTAAATTATTATAATTTCCAACACCATCCATACAAGAGATTAATGAAAAAGTTCCTGCACACGTATTGTCACTAGACTCAACCAACAAAATTTCAGGTCTAAAACCACTTGTTGATCCTGTAACATTTACACTTGCAACTGAACCTTGAGCTACAAAACTAAACCAAGTATCATAAGTACCTTCTTCGCAACCACCTGCCGCTAAAGCATTCGTTGAACTTACCGTACTAGTAGCACATATTACACCTGTCAAATCAACAACAGGAGTTGCTGTAGCACAATTATCTTGCGACCAAATAGATGAATTAACAAATAAGAAAATCACAAGGTTTATTACGAATAAATTTCTATTTATCTTCATTATTCAATATGTTAGATTGATAAACTACTTTTTCTAATTTCACAAAACTAGATGATTGAATCTCTGTTTTAGAAGGAATAAAGATCACTATACCCTCTTCTAATTCCAAATAAACAGCGTTTACAAATTCACGACTGTTTTTAATCCTTTCTAAAAGAGGCGTACTTAACAAAATGGATTTCCCTTCATCATTAACTCTAAATTGAAAAGTTCCATCTAATTCGGCTAACAAAAGATTATAAGCTTCTTTTTCAGATGATTTAGTTCTTTCAACAGTTTTTGGATTTTTGATTCCTTCAGATTCTTGGCTCAATCCAATAAATGAGAAGATTAAAAAATAAAAAAACAAGTAGTATTGTTTCATAGTATATAGTTTTAATTCACTAAGTAAATTCTTGTATATTTAATATTTTAATAATGAAAAAGTTATAAATAAAAATATTATTTAATATCTTCATATATTTAAAACAAAAAACTATACAACGGTGTAAATATAGATAAAAAATTATTTATCTAATAAATTTTTAATATTTAACGTCCCAAATTAGCTTTTTATCGAATATCTGCAATATTTGAACGAATATTTTACAGTTTCATCACAAAAATCGATTTTCCTATTAATCTTCAATTTCTAAATCGAAATCTTTAATTAACACAGCTATTTCACTTAAAATATGAGCTTTCTGCGGGTCTTTAGGAGCGTCATCTTCAATATATTCTTTTAAATGCAATTGAGATTCTAAAATATATTGTTCTTCAAAAGGTCCTTCTAAATTTTCAATAATTGTCAAACATTCTAAAGCTTCCATAAAGTTTCCTTCACATGCTATTTCGACAAAATCTGCGATATAACAACTATAATCAACTTTACTATTCCAAATAGAAGTCAATAATTGTTGGCGTATCGGAAGAAATTTATCATCTTTTATTATATCCATCATCTCATCAGAAGCTGACGAAACTTTTAAATCTCCAAGAAAAAAAATTATTTCCTGAAAACTAGTAGAAGGAATATCCATCAACAAAATTTCTGCTAAAGGCTTCAAAATAGATATATTCCCGCTAACTTGTAGTAATTTCAACGCCGTGGTAATTTTTGTTGCATTTTTACTTTTAATATCTTCCAATAGTTGATTGATAATAATTGTTTCTTTTTTGTTTATTTTTTTAGACATATTCCTTTTTGATATTTTTTTTGCAAAATTAAAGTTTTATTGATTCAAAATGAAACAATCTTATTCAATATCAATATATTTGTAACATGAAGTTTGTAACACTATTTATTTCCATTTTTGGATTAATTTTATTGACCATAGTATTAAATTCATGTAATGTAGATCTTGCAAAAGAATCTCCAAAGCAATTTATTACAATTTATTCAGATTGTCTTACACCAAAAGACCGAATATTATTCAAGTCTTTTCGCAAAAAAAATAATATCCACATAAAAATATGTTATTTATCTTCTGATTCTTTAATCCAATCTATAAAAACAAATAAATTTAATTCACAAGCTGATCTTATCATTTTAAAATCATTAACTAACACTTATAAATGTCAAAAACTAGACTTATATAATGAAGTGCATTCTTGGAAGCTAGACGAATTAATCGATAAAAAATATTCATCGAAAAACAACACATGGTTTGGAATTGGTATCAATCCTTATATCTTAATAACTAGAAACAAAGCTAAAGATGAACCAGAACAATACACCGACTTAATTTCTTCGAAATACGAAAATCAATGGACAACAAATTTACAATCTTCTGAAGATTTCATTCCTTTTATCTCACCTTTATTGCGAAGTAAAAAAAGGGGAAATCTACATAAATACCTTCAAGATTTCAATGAAAAACAGTTGTACCTCGGACAGAACATTCAAGCTTATTTACGTCCAAATTTTTTTCTAACTTATTACGCTACGTTTGTAGAACATATAATGAAAAACGACAGTTTAAAAAACATATTTCATGTGAATTTTTTAAATCACACTTCTAATGGAACTTATTATAATCTATATACAGCTGGAATTGTAAAACAAGCTCAAAATTATGAAAATGCAAAATTACTTTTAGAGTATCTAGCGACCAATCAATTCAATGAACAATTAAACAATAAATGGAAAACTTTACCTATATCATTAAATCAACATATTCATCCTTATGAATACCAAAACGTAGATTTTACGATCAATAAAACAACTATATCCAAACAAGTTGCAAATTATACATATATCAATAGCATCGCTAAAAAAGTAAAAAAGGATCTATTTATGGAACAATATTCTGAACCTATTGAATCCCCTATTACCAATGATAGCATTATCATTCAAGTAAATCAGGATAGTCTAGAAACTATCTAAATTTATTATAACTTCCAACTTTTAAAACCAAGAAGTTTCATGGAAGTACAATAAGAATCTATTAACCTCAGTCCGATTAAAATAAAAAAAAGGCAAACAATAAGCCGGGTTCTGTTTTCGCCAATTGACGAATGTCTATCATTTATCTAGCCCCAAATTCACAAATGGGGTCCATCGACCTACCCTCCAAGATTGGACGAGCAGCCCTCAATCCTTGGTTTACATGGTCTTTCAGTCCGTAAGGTTTACCTTGCAACTTGTGTCACCACAAGCACGGTGAGCTCTTACCTCGCCTTTTCACCTTTACCCCTCATCTAGTTCAGGGTAGTTTTCCTTTCTGTGGCACTTTCTGTTTCGCCAAACGACGAACCTTCCCGTTAAGAAGTACGGTGCTCTATACTGCCCAGACTTTCCTCCCCCAACAAGTTAGGGGCGATAAACTAGTTTGCCTTTTGACAAAGGTAATGTTTTATAATTGAGAATTTATTTATAACCTAAAAAACAATTATAATTTTTCAAATACTGATTTATAATTACCATTAACGGTTGTCACATTGACTATATAATAACCTTTATTAAGATGGCTAATATTTATGCCTGATTCGATTACTTCAGAAACAAGAACGTTTTTACCTAATAAATCAATTATTTCAATTTTTTGAATTGATTCATTCGTTTTGACTTCTAAAAAATCTGAAGTTGGGTTAGGGAATATTGCAATTTCAACCTTATTAATCTCAGGCACTTTTGCTGACAAATCTCTGTAAAAATCTCTATATTGCACATTTGAAATCGTTTCATTTCCTCCAAAATCAGAAGTGGAAATTCTTAAAATTGGTTCGTTTTGATTGTTTGTCCACCATTCATAATCTCTCTTTAATGGATTTTGCAAAGGAATCCAAGTTGTTTGACCAAATACGGTTATTTGAACTGAATCCAATTCATTAATTTCATGTTTTACTCTCAAAGCATTAAAAGTTCCAAACGGTGTTATTATCGAACCCCAACCATCAATTTCTGAGGAATGTACACGATGTTGAATTAAAATCGCATCGTAAACTGGATTCATATCTATTTTTGTATAACCTCTGGAAAAGGTAGTATTCCCATATTGCATTGGAAATTCATAATTTTTTTCAATTGTATCCGACTTGTATGGAATTTCATTGTCATTAATAACCATAGAATATCCAACTGAAGTTAATGAATCTGCTGTTAATCTTGTATATTGAAAAACATTATTAATAGTTACAGGTAAAAAAGTTAATTGGCTCAAAGGTAACGTTGTTGCTTCTCTAAAATAACTTGCTTTATATTTTGTTGGTGCAAAATTTCCAAATTGAATTTGAGCTAAAAATGGAATTTGAGTTGTCGAATGAAAAGTGTCTAACACTTGTGAAGATGGCGTAAGCGAGGAGAAATCCCAAGTCTGATTTGAGCCTGTTTGAACAAAATCTAAACCTGTATCAGACGACAAACTCATTCTTACAGTATCTCCGCCTGTAGCAAAATCATTATTCGTCACTGTAATTTGAGCATTTATTAAATTTGAAGATAATAATGATAATAGTAGTATTTTTTTCATTTTTTTATTAATTAATTGAATTTTAATCTTTTATTTCTATTCCAAAATCTGTTGTGAAATTCACCGGTAAAACCGTACCTGTAGCGACATTTTTTACATTTGTATTAACAATTGCATTCATCTTGTACACTTTATTCCCATTCGTATTTAAACCATAATAAGACACGTCATTTAGCATAACCGTAAACAAAGGATTACCAATAAAATCACTTCGATATTCATTTGTTCCTTTCCTTATTTTTAAGACCATTTTATAATCCCATTCAATGTTATTCGAAGGATTCATTTCAAATTGAGTTAAATCATCAAAAAACTTTGTTTCTTCATCGCCATCAATGTAAACTGATTTTGTTTTAATTACACCATTTGTAAATTTAACATTGGCAGTAACTATTTGTCCATCATCTTCAATCTCAATAGAAGCATTGTTTTCAATAGAAACTGTTTCGCCATCTACTTTCCATTCTATTGATTCAATCGTTCCAATTTGGGGATTGATCCAAGCCAACAAACTTCCGTCTTGCTTTAAAATATGGTTTATTTTAAAATTTGCACCTTGATGAAATCCTGCTAGAATTTGATTACATATAGTTGTTTGAGTACCATCTAAAAAAGTGATATTCGCACAAATTGAGTAATTTCCAGGTTCATTTATTAACGCAACATTTTGACCTATAAATACATTGTTTGCATACCATTGTATTGATTGAATTTCGCTGGCATTTAACAGGTCATTTTTATCAAGTTTAATTAAATAACCATTTGGTAATGTTGCTCCTAATACCGAAAGATTTAAATTAGATAAAAAATTTGCCGCAATAAAATCTTGCTTACCATTGTAAACACCAAGCTCGATAGACAAATCATCATTTGATAATTTACCTGAAAACTTTTCAACACCATTGTACATTTCTGTAAATGAGTACATATATGCATTATTTTCACCAGCCTCTATTTCAAAAACCTCTCCATTTATATTTCCATTAATTTTAAATACAGGGCTATTTTCTTGAGGTAAATCTTTCACATCATCCTTTTTACATGATATTATCAAGGTAAGCAGAATAATAAAGCAATAAATATATTTTAATTTTATCATTTTTTAATAATTTTATTTCATAAATCAAACTTAAATTATTGACTTTCAAAATCTTTAACGCAATGTTCTTTTAATAAATATTTGAGCATTTACAGGATGATGATTTTCAATTCCTGTGAAAACATTTTCATTCAAAGAAGATAGCAATTGATATTGCAAGCCTAATCCTATTTGGAAATTGTAATTCAAATGATAAGCGTATCGAATTGAAACTTTGAAATTCAACTTCCTTAATCCTTCATTATATCCATAAACGGATTCTTTTTCTTGAATTTTTTTATCCATTAATAATTCATAATTTACTTTAGAAGAAAGTAAAACCGAAGAAGAAAACCCGAGATTAAATATATTTTTATTTATTTTATAATCAAGATATAAAGGGAAATCAATTTGATACAAATGTTTATAATCAACATTTTTTTCAAAATTTTGAACTCCAAAACCATAGACTTTAGCTCTGTCATTAATGTATAAATTGGAATAACTTTGTGTTAATAGATTTACCCCAAAGCTATAATTCCATTTAGATTTTGATTTTACAAGTCCAACTCCAAAAGCGAAAGCATCTGTAAAATTCGAACCTTTTTCAGTACTTATAATTGGAGATTGACCTTTTAAATAACCGACTTCAAAATAAATATTCGTTTTATTTTTACGTAAATTTTCTTTTTGTTTAGTAAACGTTAATTCTTGATATGAATTTGAAAAATATCTTAGAGGCAAAACACAATCAACGCTTGTAGAAGCGAAATCTTCTAGTTGATGTTCTAAAACATTTTCTTGATTATTTATGACTACCTGATTCCTATCTAAGACAGAACTGAAAGTAGTTTTATTATCTAAAATACGTTTCTTGTTTATTTGATTCTTATTGTTGTTAAAATTAGCTGTGTTGACTGATTCAAAAGTATTTTTAACTGTTCTTTTTATTGTTTTTTCAATTTTTAGCGTTGAAGACAATTGTTTTATATTCTCTTTAGTATGATGTGTAAGTATATTTTGATGGTTGATTTGATGATTTCTGCTTGGAATAAATAGAAAGATTGCGGTAAATGAAACCGCAACAATTCCTAAACTACTCCACCAAAAATAAATCAATTTTTTATTTGATTTTTTCTGAGGAAGCATTTGTTCCATTTCCTCCCAAAATTCATCTTTAAACTCGAATTTTTGATTTTCAGTTGCTTCTTGGAATAATTTATCAATATCTTTATCTTCCCAACTCATATTACCATTTTTTGAACGTTTTGTTCTAGCTTTTCTAATTTTTCTCTCAATAATTTTCTGGCAGTTGACAAATGCCATTTCGAAGTTCCTTCAGACATTTCTAACAGCTCACCTATCTCTCGATGGGAATAACCTTCAATAACATATAAATTAAATACTTTTCCTGAAATTACTGGTAAATCTTTAATTAACTTTAATATATTCTCGTACCCAATTGCACTTTCGCCATCATTGGAAGTACTTGAAGCATGATAATCTAATTCTCTCTCTGTTTCTTTACTTTGTATATGCGTATTGTATGTTTTATTTTTCCGGTATTCGTCAATTAATGTATTAACCATGACTCTTTTTGACCACGCATCAAAATTAATTTCTTCTTTCAGTATATTTTCAAGTCCTTTAATAATTTTCATAAAACCTAAATTCAAAGATGATCTTGCCTCTTCTTCGTTTGAATGATAACGAAAACATACCGGCATAAGCAATTTAAAGCAGTATTCATACAATTGCTTCATCGCCTTTCGATCCTCCCGTAAACAGGCTTCTAATATTTCGGGACTGATATGCATTATGCGTTCAAATTTTCTTATATTAGCGTGTTCATGCAAGTTACATAATCATTTTTAATAAATAATATTTTAAAAGCAAATCTTAGTAACTGTCTAAATTTATTATGATTACAATATTTTAAGTCTTTTCCTCTCAAAACGCGTTAAGTTTTTAAGAAGTAAAGATCCATTATTACTGAAAATCTTGCCTTTTTTGAGTAAAAAATCCAATAAAATCTTTTTATCAAATAATTTTAGACAGAGTTACTTAATTTTTTTATCTAAACTTAAAACGTACAACAAACCAAATTGGTTGGTGAAAATCTAAAAAAAAATGAAATTACATTTATTAAGACATGCCAAAACGGAAACATCTTCAATTAATCTGCGTGATTTTGATCGTTCATTGGTAAAAAAAGGAGAGCTTCAATCTGAATTAATGGCCAATTACTTAAAAACGACTACAATTAATCAATCAATCGTATGTTGTTCTGATGCCCGTAGAGCTCAACAAACACTTACGATCATCGCACATAAAATTAAATTTAGTAATTTACAAAACTGTACTGAATTATATTTACCAGATTCACTTTCTATATTAAAATTTATTTCAAAAATTACAACCACAAATGATGTGTTTATCATTAGTCATAACAATGGATTATCTGATTTTGCTTCTTATATTTCAGATGAGTTTATCGATTTGAAAACATGTGAATATATTTGCCTGGAATTTAATTTTACATCCTGGAAAGAAATCACAAAGAGTAGCGGTAAAATAATCAGTCGTTATCGTCCTGTTGTTGAATCTTAGGTTTTTCAGTTGGGATAAAATGATAAACTATCGAATTTGGGGGATGATTTTCTTTTATTTTTTCTGCTTCTCTTTTCTCTTCTAAAATTCTTTCGTTTAATATAGCTTCAAAATCAATTGGTTCAATTCCCATTTCTTTTTCAATTTCAAATTGATATTTCGGTCGAATTGGACCTTCTTTTTTATAATAAATGGCTAAAACAATTCCCATAATCATTCCAGACAAATGCCCTTCCCATGATATTTTCTCTTCCATTGGCAATATGCCCCACACCATTCCTCCATACATAAACGCAACAAACATTGAAATCGCTTGCAATGGAAGATACTTCCGCATGACACCACTTGTAAACAGAAAACTTGCTAAAGCATAAATTACAACACTCATTCCAATGTGATACCCGCCTTTATCATTTGCTAATATCCAGACAAATAACCCAGTCAAAATCCAACTATAGACAAATACTTTTAAAGCTATTTCTCGATAAAAATAAACTAGAGCTGCTACCAAAACAAATGTCGGCGCTGAATTATTAATGAGGTGGGCAATGTCTGTTTTAGAATGTATTAAAGGCATAAAAATGATTCCTTTTAATCCTGAAATATTTCTTGGTAAAACCCCTAATTCATGAAAATTAAATGGGAATAAAAATTCAGCCCAATAAACTACCCACATTACAATTAACAGTAATATTGGATAAAGAATTGCTTCTAAAGTTGATCCAAAAGGGTGCCTTTTATATTTCTGCATAACCCTGAATATCAAAAGATATGCCTTTGATTTTTTCGTGACAAGTTGGCATACTTCGACTCCGCTCAGTATGATATTTCTGCGTAGATTAGTATTATTTTTGACACAGCTCAGTATGACTTTCGGCCTGCTTCGTTTATTTATTATATAAAACTCGATTTCAATTCATCACGAAGAAACCATCAAATAAAGTAATAACCTGCATTTATTTTCTTATTTTTAACCTGAACTCAGGTTTTTACATAACATATTTGACAAATGGAAGAGATTATTAACAAAGTAAAAGACAGCGGTTTAATTAGTTTAGATTTAGGAAAATTTAATCCAAAAGATGAAATTATAGGTATTGATTTGGCCGAGCAATTATGGCAAGGTTTGGTTTTAAAAGAAAAAGATTTTAGAAATTGGATAAAAGAAAATAATTGGAGCCAATTTGAAAATAAGGCAGTATATATCCATTGTTCAGTAGATGCGCTTATACCAACTTGGGCTTATATGCTTGTTGCATCTACCATTAACAACATTGCAGAAACTTACATTGTAGGAACTAAAATTGATTTGCAAAAAAAATTAATCCAAAAAGAAATTTCAAAAGAACCTCTTGAAAAATACCATGATGGAAGAGTCATTGTAAAAGGATGTTCAGACATTCCTGCCGTAGATTTTGCCATGGTCACATTAATTCAACATCTACAACCAGTTGTTAAAAGCATTATGTACGGAGAACCTTGTTCAACCGTTCCTGTCTATAAACGCAAATAAACTACTTGTTCTTACAGAAACCGTCTAAATTTAGTTTAAATCTAAGTTTAAAATTTCAATCGAATTTAGGTTAGACCATTCATTATTTATCGAAATTAAGAACTCCAAATGCAATTTTTTTTGCCCGAATAATTGAAATAATTTCAGGTAAAATAATTTTAAGACGATCAAAAGTTTTCATATTATCGTGTAAAACAATAATATCTCCTGGTTTGATTTGCTTTCTTGCTTTATAAAGAATTTTTTCTATTGGCACATTTGGATCAAAATCATAAGACAACCAAGACCACATTATCAATTGATATGATTTTGCCAATCGAAATGATTTAACACTAGACAACCTTCCGTATGGCGGTCTAAACAACCTATTTTCAAGCAATAAAGAAGTTTCATCTATCGATTTTTTATAATGTAAAAATTGTGTTTGTGTCCCTTTTTCATGATTCATCGAATGATTTCCAATTACATGTCCCTCCAATTTCAATCGTTTTACAATTTCTGGATGTTTTTTCAAATTATTTCCAACACAAAAAAAAGTAGCTTTTATGTTATTTACTTTTAATAAGTCCATGACCCATTCTGTAATTTCACTTTGCGGGCCATCGTCAAAAGTTAAATAAACCGTATTATTTTTCCGTGAAAAACCCCACGTTCTTCTTGGGAAAATCCAAAACAAGATACGTGGGGTTTTAAAAATTCTAAGCCTCATTTTATTCTAATACCGAATCAGCTGGGACTTGACTGTTATTTAATTGTTCTAAATTCAATTGATCCCCACCTACTGGAGAATTATTTTGATTTTGCTCTTTGTTTTTTAAATAACCATAATGCATTCCAATAGTTTCAACATATTCATTAAACGTAGCTAACATAGTCGCATATTTCCCTGCCGTTGATCCTGTAAAAGATTCTCCATTATCCAACGCTTTTTCCCTCAATTCAGCACTAATTTTCAAAAATACTTTTTGGTATAAATGATCCATTTGCGCTTTTAAAGTTCTTGCTAAAACACCATTTGGATCGCCTACTTCTGGATCTAAAGCAACCATTAACATGGTAAATGCATTATCTAAAGAAGCATATAAATCTTCTGTATTTTTAGGGTTTGCAGAAAATTCAACCTCACTTACTTCATAATATTTAAAAATTGTAGCCAATTGTTTTGCCACTTTAATTCCAAGTTCATTTGCTAATTTTTTATCCCCTGCAGCAAACAAAATGCTCACGTATTCTTGAAGTGTACCATCACTAATTACTTCACAAGATGAAGTTTCAGAATATGGTTTTCCTGTTCCACGAGGTTCTCCGTAATCCAATACAACATCAATTGGAATAACTTCTAAAGACTTCTTAATTAATTTAATTGCTTTTGATTTATTAACAGCAATGATATTATCCGCATTTTTATAAATTTTCAGCATTCTATCGGCTTCATCTTTTCTTCCTGCCAACTCATAAGCTTTAATATTACTCAATCCTCTTTTCTTTATTTCCTTTGCTTCATCTGCTACTCGTACTAATTCTTGAGCTAACGTTGCAAAATTACTTCTAAATTGAACCGTTTGACGACGTGCGTAATAATCTGTTAAAACATTTGGATTTTTCACGTCTCCATATTCATATTTCTCCATCAAATTCGTGTACATTTTCTCTTGATTACATCTTTCGATATAATTAACATTTAGTGGAGATAATTCATAAACCATTCCATTCTGTTTAATAAAACCTTTCTGTAAAAGAGCTTTACCTACTTCACTACCATAAGGCATCGAGTAATAAATCCCTCTTTTCCAATCATTATTTGCAAGAATATCTAAAATCATTAATTGTTCGCGAGCTAAATATCTTTCTTCGAAATTGAAACGCATTTCTTTTTGACAATTATTTCTATCTTTTTCAGAAATTACACCCGACTTAATTGCATTGTTAACATCAACAGGCAGAATCATTCCTCTAGTGGGAATAAATCTCACTTTTTGACCAGGATTATACATTACTAAATTTTGATCATTTCGTGTAAAAGCCATCACATCATCAATGTTTCCAAAATCCCATGATTTTTCAAAATCTACCAACGTTGTCATTAATTGAGAATACGTATTTTGATCTATTTTCAACATTTGATTTTGTGCTGCACTTGCAATTTCCATTGCTGACAAATATTTCGCATAGATATTCTCAGTTAAAGTTGCCTTCGTATTTGTCATCAAATCACTTTTTAAAGTTTCCAACCTTTGAATTAAATTGGGTTCTTCAGTTGTAATATTTGGTGCGATTGAAGCAATTTGAGCGCTGAAATTATTCAAGGCATTTTTAGCAGCTTCTTTATTATGTTTTAACCGTAAATTAATTACCTCTTTAATTATTTTTTCACCCGCGCTCACTTGAAATAAATCAGTCAAACTCATAAATAGATTTTGATCTGTGTAACCTGCATACATCAATATTTGATCTTCTGTAAATTTAATTGGCAACGGTTCTGAATCATAAGCTTTCATTTTCATTTGATCCGTGTACCAATCTGTTTGCATTAAAGATAAATTACAAACACGTACATCTGTTTTATAACCCTCAACTTCTTGCATATACCATAGCGGGAAAGTATCGTTATCCCCACCTGTAAACAAGATTCCATTTTTTTCACACGACATCAAATAGTTTTTTGCCAAATCATGTGCTGATGTTTTTAAATGACGATTATGATCATCCCATCCTTGTACTCCCATAAGAATAGGAATAATTAATCCGAACAAAGTTGCAACAAGTGCTCCCTGGCCTTCATTTTTAAAGATTTTTTTAAGTCCACCCATTAAGACAATCAATGCAATTCCAATAATTGAAATAAACAACCAAGAAAAAGAAATTGGTAAAGAAATTTCACTGGAAGCTGCATCTATAGCTAATGTCAAGACTAATATAGCACCAACAATTGTCAATAACTGAATATAATCTTTTCGTTTTAATGTTGTAAAAGCTTCATATAAGCCATAGACACCTAAACCAATCCATAACGCAAAGAAATAAAATGAACCTGCAAAAGCATAATCTCTTTCTCTTGGTTCACCAACTTTTTGATTTAAATAAATTACAATTGCTATACCAGTAAAGAAAAAAGCTAAGAAAACAACAAAAGCATCTTTAGGTGATTTATATATTTGAATAAACAACCCTATTAAACCTAATATTAAAGGAAAGAAGAAAAATTTATTATTCCCTTTGTTTTCAGTTGTAAAATAAGGTGCTCCTTCTTCTTGATTACCTAATCTCAAATTGTCAATCGAATTAATTCCAGAAGCCCAATTTCCACGCATTTGTTCTCCATTCCCTTGAAAATCATTTTGGCGACCAGCAAAATTCCACATAAAATATCTCCAATACATGAAATTGATTTGATAGCGGATAAAATAAGTCATATTTTCTCCAAAAGTAGGAAGTCTGTTGTGGTCTTTTCCTAATTCTGTCCCAGCTTCTTCTGAGGCATCATACCCTGACCAAGCAATATATCCAGGTATCTTACTAGATTCATCTGAATAATACATCCTAGGAAAAAAGGTAGTTTGAGAATAAGTCGGCACTTGATTTTCTGTATGTCCTTCATTTGACATAAAATATTTCTCTTCAACGTAGCCTCCATTTTTCTGGGCAAACTTCTGAGCATCTTCTTCACTTCTGAATGCTTTCAATACAGCATCATTTTTAAGAACAACAAATCGTCTTAAATAATAAGGGGATCGATCTCCCCAGTCGCTAGGGTCCGCCGAAGCATTCCATGAACCATCTCTTTCAAATATCCCTCCTTTTTCCATTGAATTCCAATATGGACCAAAGAAAATTGGAGCAGAACCGTATTGCTCACGTTTCAAATATGATTTTAAAGTAACTAGATTTTCCGGATCATTTTCATCCAAAGGAGTATTTGCATTTGAACGTATAACTATCATCGCAAAAGAGCCGTAACCAATTAATAATACGATCAATCCCATTGTTGCATTATACAATATCGGCTGGTTTTTTTTACGGGCACGTTTTATTAGATATAGACATAAGAACACCAATAAACCAAAAAAGAAAAAAGTACCTGAAAAGAATGGTAAACCAAATGAATTTTTAAAAAAGACCTCAAAATTTGATGCCATAGCAATTGAGCCTGGAATAATTATTTCTTGTATAAAACCTAAAACAACTATTGAAATAATTCCTGTTATCAAGATTCCTTTTACATCGGCAATAGGTTTATGTCTAAAATACAAAACAAATCCAATAGCTGGAACAACAAGAATACCTAATAAATGGACGCCAATAGCTAAACCCAGTAAAAACATAATTAATAATATCCATCTATTTGGAGACAAATCTCCTGTCAAAGTACCATTTTGCACCAAAGCCATTTCTTCATCCCATTTTAGAATAGCCCAAAAAATGATCGCTGTAAATAAAGATGCCATCGCATAAACTTCTCCTTCAACAGCTGAAAACCAAAATGAATCTGAAAAAGTATAAGCCAACGAACCAACTAAGCCACTTCCTAAAACAGCAATTATTTCACCATTTGACATTTCCTTTTTATTTTTCAACACCATTTTTTTCGCCAATAAAGTAATTGACCAAAACATAAATAATATCGAGAAAGAACTTGACAAAGCTGACAATCTATTAATCCATACGGCAACATTTTCCTCTGCTGCAAAAAAAGAAAACAACCTCCCAATCATCATAAACAAAGGAGCACCAGGAGGGTGACCAACTTCTAATTTGTAAGCTGTCGTAATGTATTCGCCACAATCCCATAAACTTACGGTACTTTCCAGTGTTAAAAAATAGACTGCTGTTGCAATAAAAAATACGACCCAGCCTAAATATTGATTCAGTTTTTTATAATTCATAATTGGTTTATATACTTTTTGAACTCGCGAATTTAATAATATATCGTTTGAACTGCTGAAATTAGTTCTTAATTTTTGCTAAATATTTTAATGTCCCTCTTAAATGCAACTCCTAAATATCGATTCAATGCTATTTTTTTATCCAATTTGAACTTATTTACGGTAAATATTTACTTGAAAAAAAAGAAAATACCTTTATAGTTAATCCTTGAAAATCAAATATTTTAATCACAACATAAAGAACAAAATGAAAAAAAAATATTTTTTTTTCATTTTGTTCTTGTCAAATTAAAAAAACTCCTTAACTTTGCCCTCGTCAATTGGCCCATGGTGTAACTGGCAACACGTCGGTTTTTGGTACCGAAGAGTCTAGGTTCGAGCCCTAGTGGGCCAACAAGAAAGGAGTTAAGAAATTAGCTCCTTTTTTTGTTTATTGGGTTTGTGTTCATGCACGAACTGAGGGAACTGAACTATGAACAGATTCTGATACAAAATATTACCACACCTTTCCATTCGAAAACATTTTTGAAACTACACGACCATCTTTGTATTCAATTTCGTAATCACTAATTGCCTCTAGGTACACATCGTAAAATGTTTCTTGCGGATATTTCACCGAGTGTTCAGGTGTAGTTACAATAAAAATTGCATTGTCACTGATAATAAGAATTTTCTTATCCATCAGCATTTCCATTGTTACCGACCCCATAAGTTCAGCATAAACTAATTTTTCCATAGTACATATAAATTAAATGAATATTGAAGGGGGTGGTTTTATTTGTAAAAAGATGCCATACGCGACAAAACTAGGCACATGCTCGGCGATATTTTGAAAAAGCATTGGATTACAATAAAGCAAATGCCTCGCATATAATGGTACTAATTCAAAAACTATATGATGTAGAACGAAAGGCAACTTTATTAAAGTTAGATCCAGATGCAAGAAAAACCTTACGATTAGATGAATCTCATCCCATTTTAAATGAAATAGGGACATATATTGCTGTTCAATCAAGAATTGAATCACCAAAAAGTCCTTTGGGTAAAGCCTACGACTATTGCTTGAACAGATGGAATACTTTACTCGATTATCTTAAAGATGGAAATCTGCTAATTGACAATAATCTTATTGAAAATGCCATTCGTCCGCTAGCACTTGGTAGAAAGAATTATCTCTTTGCTGGTTCACATGATGCGGCTAAGAATATTGCGATGTATTATTCGTTCTTTGCAACCTGCAAAAAGAATGATGTTAACCCACTCAAGTGGTTGAGTTATGTTCTCAAGAATATCAATAACACCAAATTGCCAGAACTTAATAAGTTGCTCCCTCAGTATATTGATCGTATTTTATTGGATTAAACAACGTACTTGCTCGGGCGGATACACTATACTCTACAAATTGGCGGAATATTTTGAGGTTGGATTGAATGCTTTTAAGTAGAAACTAATTAGATGATTTAGTTTTTGCCTCCAAATATTCAGACATACCATTAGCTAGAAATTCAATTAATGGCAAATCACTATTCTGTTTTTCACAATCTATTATTGCAGAAATATATTTATGTCTATCTTCATCAGAAGTTATCATAACAAAGATTGGTGGACAATCATTCTTCATCAACATCGTACCCATAATTATTCTACCAACTCTTCCGTTACCATCAGCAAAAGGATGAATTTTATTAAGAAAAATATTGTGGAAATAACTCAATGCTGTTATTAAATGAGATTCATCTTTCTCATTATTAATATTTTCAAATTTATTATTAAACAGACTCAAATGTGATTCGATAGCCATTTCAACATTGTAATGAGGAACATATTCTTTATTAGGAAATACTGGCTCCCTAAAGCCGATAGTAGGTATATTTCTAAATTCACCCACAAGGTGAGGCTTAAAATCAACTTCCCATGCCATCTCAACACTCATAAGATCTCTATGTATATCTTTTATAGATTGAGTTGTTAATGAAAAACTATCATACCTATCAATTACTGAGCTAAGTACATCTTTATGGTTAGCAACCTCTATTAAACTCTGAAGTTTGCTCGCTCTTACAAGCTGGTCATTTAAGTATTTGATTGTGTCTCCGTATTGTAACTTAGCGTCTTCAACACGAGAAGAGAAAAAAGTAAAATCATTTACAAGATTCCTCTTAAATTCTTCTGACCATTTTGGCCGAGGAAATTTCACTTGAAAATCGTGTAAAGCCTTATTAAATCTTTTGAGATAATCAGAAAGCATTCATTGTTAATCTTTGTATGTATACAGAATATAACGAACCCAATTCTTAATATCATGAGGGTACGCAAATAAAACGTTATCTTGTTTTACCATTGTTTTACCAAAGAAAAACTTTTCAAAATCAGGCTTAAAAGAACTTGGTATTGCATCAATACAAACTAAGTCTTTAGATAAAGAAAGATTTTTGAGAGCCGATATGTCTGTTCTGTTAATTAACATGTTGCCAATTTTTAAACCAAGGCAGGTAACCTTGAAAATGGGTGCAAAGATACTAAAATTTTCTAAAGTCACGAAAATCAATAAAAAATTAACATTTGCATTTAAAAACTCCACTTCAATTAGCCTATCAGCTAAAATACCGTGACCTACAACATCAATTATACACCTTTTTATTTAATAAAACAAATTTTTAAATGTGAAAAATCAAAAAAAGTATTTTTAAAGATAAATTCAAAGTAAAATAATCACAACAAAATTATTAAAAACAAGACAATTAACATAATTAATAACTTCGCTAAACTAAAAATCAAACCAATTATTGAAATTTCTCTTCCTCCATATATATCTGGATTTTTTTTAATGTTCGATAATTGAGTCGCACCAAATACAAGTCCTAGAAATCCCATTCCAAATATTCCAAAAAACAAACTTGCAATGGCTAAGCTTATTTTCTTTTTCTTCACAACTTTTACAACTCCATTATCGGCAATCTCATTGTAATTTTTTGTTATTCCAGAAGCAAAAATGATTTTTTTGACCTCACTTCTTTTAATTGAAATTTCAACATTTGAAGTTTCATTACACCCTTGATACTTAATTATGGTATCATTTATTTCGGTAATCTTACCAATAATACGATTGTTTGTTAAGAAACAAATTGTATCACATTCTATTCTAGAAGAGCTGTCTATTTTTTCTTTTTCAATAGGACTAAAACATAAAAGCGTTGTGCATTCCAAATTCTTTTTGTCACTCTCTTTGGAAGCACAATTTGAGTCAATACTCCTTTCTGAAAGATTATTGATCGTGAATATTTCTTTATTTTTATCTTTTTTATAATAATATCCCCCATCATAATTTCTTGATGTAATACCACAGCTTTGTAAAAATAACACTACCGAAAGAATGAAAAATAAATTGATTTTTAAGGAATTACTTGTCATGATTTGTGTTTATTTAGTATGAATTGTAAATATAATGTTATTTTATTATATATCACAATATATATTCGCGAAAACGGATAGTACAAATTTAAAAAACAAATCGTACAAAAAAATAGACAACTATACATCATTTAAACACTAAATAAATAACATTTAAAAGCCACTCAAACGAGTGGCTTTTTAGCTTTATATTGGATA
>JACOTM010000097.1 GCA_016178305.1 Flavobacteriia bacterium
ATAGCGATGAGCAAAGTTTTCGTTATCAATTTGAAAAGCCATTTGATTTTTTAAAATTCAACAAAGAACTAGTTTTAGAATATGGTAGCGGTCATTACACAATTGCATTTGATCCTAGTTATATCAGTAAATCAGGAAAATAAACTCCAGGTGTTGGTTGGTTTTGGTCAGGTATGCACCCACAAGGAATAATGTTTTTTTCTTCAAAATCTATTATCCAATATTCAGTCTTAGTTTCTAAACTACAAAGCGTTTCAAAACTTTTAATATTGAAATATTCTATTAGCTCTTCATGGAAAAATTGATGGAGCAATTTTACGTCTATTGTGTCGATAATTTTTTCTTGTAAAATTATCATTTTTTAGGTTAGTCCCAAACTTTTGACGCTGACCCGAATAAACGCGTGAATCCATCAACACTCATTGCTATTCCTATTATATCAAGAAGTAAGTTTGTTCAAAAGTGGTTATGAGTTCAAAAATTAAATAATAGGGGCAAAAAAAAATGCCTTCGAGAAGTCGAAGGCATTTTTTTTAATTTAATTATCTTTTACTAATCTCAACGTAATTTAAATTCGTTGGGCCAGTGTAAATTTGTCTTGGGCGACCAATTGGCTCATTGCCTTCTGTCATTTCTTTCCATTGAGCAATCCATCCTGGTAAACGACCAATTGCAAACATAACTGTAAACATTTCAGTTGGAATATTTAATGCTTTATAAATGATTCCAGAGTAGAAATCAACATTTGGATATAAATTTCTTGATTTGAAGTATTCATCTTCTAAAGCAACCTGCTCTAATTTTTTAGCAATCGCTAACAATGGATCGTTCACCCCTAATTTTTCTAAAATTTCATCGCATGCAACTTTAATGATTTTAGCACGTGGATCGAAATTTTTATAAACTCTATGACCAAATCCCATTAAACGGAAAGAGTCATTTTTGTCTTTTGCTTTTAAAACCCATTTATCAACATCTCCTCCATCTTTTTGGATTTTCTCCAACATTTCAATTACTTCTTGATTGGCACCACCATGTAAAGGACCCCATAAAGCAGAAATTCCAGCAGAAATTGACGAATAAAGATTTGATTGTGAAGACCCGACAACTCTGACAGTTGAAGTTGAGCAGTTTTGTTCGTGATCAGCATGTAAGATTAATAATTTATTCAATGCTTTTGAAACCACAGGATCAACTTTATAGTCTTCTGTAGGCATTGCAAACATCATGTGTAAAAAGTTTGAACAATAATCAAAATCATTTTTAGGATACATGAATGGGTGACGCATTGCATTTTTATATGACCAAGCCGCTAGAGTTGGTAATTTTGCTAATAATCGATGTATTGTTAAATCTTTTGCTTCTGGACTTCTGTTTGGATCTAAAGATTCAGGATAAAAAGTAGATAAAGAACAAACCATTGAAGCTAAAACCCCCATTGGATGAGCTTTTGCCGGATATGCTTCAAAAAATTGTTTCATATCTTCGTGTACCAACGTATGTTTGGTAATACTATTGATAAATGAATCTAATTGAGCTTGAGTTGGAAGTGTTCCGTATATTAACAAATAAGCAACTTCCAAAAAACTTGCCTTTTCAGCTAATTGCTCTATAGGATAACCTCTATAATGTAAAATTCCTTCTTCTCCATCTAAAAAAGTGATCGCACTTTGACAACTTCCAGTATTTTTAAAACCTTGGTCAATAGTGATGTAACCAGTTTGTGCTCTTAAAGCACTAATGTCTATCGCTTTTTCATTTTCCGTCCCTTCAATAACTGGGAACTCATATACTTTTCCGTCTAACTCTAGCTTAGCAATTTCGCTCATTTTTTATCCTGATTTATGTAAAAAATATTTAACTGTCGCCTAAATTAATAAACAATTTCTTTAAAAAAAAGGGTTATTCTAAAACTTTTTTAAAAAATATTTTTTTTAATTTATTTTATTGAATTCTATTAAAATTATAGATTTTTCAAAGTGTAATCTAAAAGCATTGTATATAAATGATTTCGAGTATTACCTCCATATATACCATGATTTTTGTTGGGATAAATAAACATATCAAATTGTTTGTTTGCTTTTACAAGAGCATTTATCATCTCCATTGTGTTTTGATAATGTACGTTATCGTCAGCAGAGCCGTGAATAATGAAATAATTTCCTTTTAATTGAGAAACAAAATTAATAGGTGAATTTTCTTCATATCCTGAACTGTTTTCTTTAGGAGTTTGCATAAATCTTTCGGTATAGATATTGTCATAATATTTCCAATTTGTTACTGGAGCAACCGCAATCCCCATTTTAAAAAAATCGGCTCCTTTTGTGATTGCTAAAGAAGTTAGATAACCACCAAAACTCCAGCCTTGAATTCCAATTCGACTTGGGTCAACATAGTTCCATTTGGCAACTTCTTTAGCGCAAGCAATCATATCTTCAACTTCTAATTTTCCTAGTTGCAAATAAGTTGACTTTTTAAATTCACTTCCGCGGTACATTGTTCCTCGCGGATCTACAGAAATAACAATATAACCTTTTTGTGCGAGTAACTGATGATATAAAAAATCTCCTCCATTGTAAGCGTCTTCTACAACATTATTTCCCGGCCCGCCATATATATGAAAATAAACCGGGTATTTTTTGTTCGGATCAAAATTTTGAGGTTTAATAATCCAAGCATTCAATTCCATTTGAGCGCCTTGAATCTTAATAAATTCTTTAGGCGATAGATGATATGTTTTTAGCTTGTTAAATAATTCATGGTTATCTTCTAAAGTTTGAATTTCTTTTCCATCATTATCACAAAGCGTAATAACTGCTGGGCTATTTGCAGTAGAATGGGATTTAATAAAGTATTTCATTCCCGTAGAGAATTCGGCATCATTCGTACCTGTTTCTTCACTAATTGCTTTTTTATTAGATCCCGAAAGGTCAATTTTGTAAATACCTTTATAAATAGGCGATTTTTCGGCAGAAGTATAATAGATCATTTGTGAAACTTCATCAATCCCTAAAAATTGAATAACATCCCAATTTCCTTTCGTAATTTGAGTTGTTTTTCCATCAAAATCTAATTGGTAAATATGATTGTATCCATTTGATTCACTTGTTCGGATAATTGACTTCCCATCTTTCAAAATCAATAAATTATCATCTACGTCGATGTACGTTTTTGAATTTTCTTCAAAAAACAACTTAGAATTCACCTTTTTCCCATTGATTCTTATACTAAAATATTTCAATTTATTTTGATGCCTGTTCAAAGTTTGAATAATCAGATTGTTTTCATTGGGAGCAAATTTCAAGCGAGGAATGTATTCATATTCCCCAAGATCAATTGGAGTTATTTTTCCTTTCTTAATTTGGATAATGTTTGCTGAAACTTTAGAATTGTCTTCCCCTGCTTTTGGATATTTAAATTTTTCGATATCGGGATATAAATTTTTGTAATAAGTTAATGAAAATTCTTTTACATTTTTTTCATTGAATCTTAAAAATGCAAGATATTTAGAGTCAGGGGACCAAACATACGCTTTTGTAATAGCAAATTCTTCTTCATAAACCCAATCAGTAGTTCCATTTATTATTTTATTCGATTTTCCGTCTTTAGTTAATTGTTTTACCTTTCCATTTACAAGGTCTTTTACATAAATATTGTTTTTATGAATAAATGAAACTTTTGTTCCGTCAGGAGAATATTCCGCTAAAGTTTGAGGCTTATGGTCGTTGTCAAGTGCTTGAATTTGTTTTGTTTTTAAATCGTACAAATAATATACAGCGGTATAACTGTGACGATAAATAGGAGTAGTTTCGGATTTCAACAACAATTTCGTTTCATCGTTATTAAATTCATATTCATCAATTTGAATCGCTTTATTGTCAATTTTTAATGCTGATAAATTTAAAATGATTTCTCCATCACCTTTATAATCTTTAAAATTATGTTTGGTAATAAAAAATATTTTATCTTTTTCCGTTATTTGAGTAAAATGCTCTCCATCATTCATCGAATTAAATCCGGAAATTGATTTTCCGAAAAATTCATAATTCTTCCAAATTTTTTCAACGCTTAACTCTTGAGCATTCGTGTTTAGTATAAAACCGAAAAAAATTAATACTAAAAATGTTGTTTTATATCCCATGTTTTATTGTTTTTGCAGCTTAAATGTAGGAATAGTTTCAAAATTGTTAGTAACCAAATACAAATCTTTTATAAATTGTTAATAATTTAATAATGTACTTTCAAAAAAAATGCTCTATTTTTGCATCGTATTTTTCTATGTCACCCTTGATGCGGTTATATTATTAAGAATGTAACTGACTGAAACCATAGAAAATGTAACACAACGAAACAACTGATTAATGTTTATTACTACTACAAAAACATTGACTTTTATTTTTGTTCAAACATACACTTTTGCTTCGTTTTTTAGATGCAAAAAATGTGTCTGTGTTCCCACAAAATAGTAATCCAATTTTTATTTAATTTATAGTAATATGAAAAGAACGCTACTTTTTCTAAGTGTATTCGTATGTGGAATTTCTGCAACAAAAGCTCAAAATTGTACTGAATTATTTATTTCTGAATATGTTGAAGGTTCAGGAAATGATAAGGCAATCGAATTATATAATCCTACTGGAAATGCTATAGATTTAGCTGGATATAGAATTGAGCGTTTTTCAAATGGACAATCAACTTCTAGTTCAGGAGGTGTTTTAAATTTAAGTGGAACAATTGCAGCATATTCAACTTTTGTAATTACAAATGGTCAAACAACCGGAACGACTTCTTCTCCTGCGTGCTCACCTGAGTTACAAGCAATGGCAGACTTATTAGATGGTGTTTACCCTGCTCCAACTTATATGAATGGTAATGATGCAATTGTTTTGTACAAAAATTCTTCAATAGTTGATATTTTAGGAAAAACAGGCGATGGTTCAATGACAACCGCTTATGGGTGGGGAGATGAATTTCCTTACGATGGTTCTGTTGGAGCTGTATGGACTGAAAATCATACGCTAATTAGAAAATCGTCAGTATTGAAAGGTGTAACGGCAAATCCAGATCCGTTTATTGTTAATACAGAGTGGGATTCATTACCAAAAGATACATGGGTCAATTTAGGAAGTCATATTTGTGATTGCTATGTTGGTTTGAACGAAAGTAATTTTTCAAATTTATCATTTGCTATTTTTCCAAATCCAAGTGTAAACGGAGAGATTCAAATTTCGTCAACTGAATTTATCACTGAAATAGAAGTTATTGATGTTTTGGGTCAAATTAGTTTCCAAACAATCGTTCTTGAAAAATCTAAAAATGTGGTAATCGAAGAAAATAAAATAAGTAAAGGTGTTTATACCGTAAAAATAAAATTTGCTAACAATGCTATTTCACAAGCAATATTAATTGTTCAATAATTCGGTTATTTTTATTTTAACATGAAGAAAGCGTTATTAATATTTTCAATTCTACTTTGTAGTCCATTATTTTCTCAAGATTTAATTAAGGTTTCTGGTGTAGTTAAAGACAAAGAAACCAATGAATTAATCGTGAGCGCTCAAATTCGATTTGATTCAACACAAATGGTTTTAACTGATTTGGAAGGAAATTATATGATTTCCTTAAAAGGAAATATGAATTACAGTGTTAAAGTTTCAAATGTAGGTTATGAAGATTTAGAGTTTACATTCAAAACCAATAATTTAGATGTAATTAAAAATATAATATTAATACCGCTTGAAAAGGCAATTGAAGAGGTTAAAATTACGGCAGATTATGCCAAAACTAGAGAAACTCCAATTGCTTTTTCTAAATTATCTTCGAAACAAATAGCAGAAGAATTAGGAACAAGAGATTTGCCAATGATTCTGAATTCAACTCCTGGAGCTTATGCCACAGAGCAAGGAGGAGGCGCAGGAGATGCAAGAGTTTCTATTCGAGGTTTTAGTCAGCAAAATATAGCTGTTTTAGTTGATGGTGTACCAGTTAATGATATGGAAAATGGTCAGGTATATTGGAGTAATTGGGATGGGTTAAGCGATGTAACAAGAATGATGCAGGTTCAAAGAGGTTTAGGAGCGTCTAAATTATCAATTGTTTCAGTAGGGGGAACAATGAATATCATTACGAAATCGATGGATCAAAAACTTAGTGCAAGTGTCAAACAAGAAGTCAATAACTACGGTTTGTATAAAACATCATTTGGTTTTAATACAGGAATGCTAAAAGGAAGATGGGGAATTACAATAGGTGGATCTAGAAAGTGGGGAGGTAGCTATGCAAATGCAACTTTTGATGATGCATGGTCCTATTTTTTTAAAATTCAAAAAAGATTTAATAAATCTACTTTGACATTTGGTGTAAATGGAGCACCTCAATCACATGGACAAAGAACAACACGTTTACCTATCGCCGTGATAGACAAAGATTTAGCTGGTCTATCGGGAGTAAATTACGCACAATCACTTGATTCCCTTTCTTTGATAAGTAATTCTCAATTTACAACTCCTACAATTGGAGCAAGAGGAATTCGTTACAATCCAAATTATGGAATATTAAATGGTTCTATTTACAATGAAAAGATAAATTATTTCCATAAACCTCAATTCAATTTAACTTATTCATGGAATCCGAATTCAAAATTTAATTGGACCAATATCGTTTACGCTTCTGTAGGAAAAGGCGGTGGTACAGCGATGAAATCTACACCTGCAAGAGATACAATTACAGGATTGTATGATTTTCAGGAAATTTATAACTTTAATTCTCAAAACTTCTCAAGTGTTTACAGTACAACCGAACATATTTCAAGTAACTATTTAAGGGCTGCTAACAATGATCATAAATGGGTTGGTTTGCTATCTACTTTGAATTATAAAATGAATTCAAATTTCTCCATGATGTTTGGTTTAGATGCAAGATATTACAAAGGATCTCATTACCAAACTGTTTACGATTTAATTGGAGGAGATTACGCGACAGACAATACCAATAAAAATCAACCAAAAGGGGCAGGTAATACCGAATATGCTATAAAAAGAGTTGGTGATAAAGTATCATTCAATTATGATTCATTTGTTTCTTGGTTGGGCTTTTTTGGTCAAATTGAATATAAAAAAAATGCTTGGAGTGCTTTTATGACGAGTTCTATTTCTGAAACGGGATACCAACGTGTTGATTATTTTAAAAAGAAAGATTTAATTTTGTCTGATACAAGCATGAATCAATCTGTTGGCTATGGTGACACGATAATTCACAATGGCATTTCATACACGAATAATTCGTCAGAAGCTCGATATTCTACAACGGCTCAAAAATGGTTTTTAGGCTCAACAATAAAAGGGGGGGCAAATTACAATATCAATAAAAATCATAACGTTTTTGTGAATATGGGGCTTTTAAACATTGCTCCGAAAATGAATTTGGTTTTTGATAATAATAACCAGGAATTTTTAAATGTAAAGAATCAAAAAGTTACTTCTATTGAACTTGGGTATGGTTACAAAAGCAAAAGATTCTCTAGTAATGTGAATGTTTATTATACACTTTGGAAAAACAAACCACCTCAAAATACTCCTTCAGTAGTGACTCCAGATGGAACTTTTTCATACAATATTAATGGCATGAATGCTTTGCATAAAGGAATCGAATTAGATTTTATTTATAAAGTGACGCCTAAAATTGACTTAGAAGGCTTAGCTTCAATTGGTGATTGGAAAACAATCTCAGGTAGTACGGTGAATATTTTAGATAATGATGGTCAAATTGTTACTACCGTTGATTTTAGTGCGAAAAATGTTCATGTAGGTGATGCGGCTCAAATTCAGTACGGTGGAAGTGTACGCTATGAACTAATTAAAAATTTATATTTTAAAGTTCGATATACCTATTTCACAAAAAATTATGCAAATTTTGATCCTTTAACTTTGACAGGAGTTAATAAAGATCACGAGTCTTGGAAAATGCCAAGTTACGGTTTGTTGGATATTAATTTTGGATATGAGAAAAAAATATCAAAATATATTTTAACATTTAATGGTGGAATTATGAATGTTTTAAATTCTATTTATATCACAGATGCTCAAAATGGAGCGAGTTTCAATGGAGCCACTTCAACAGTATTTGTTGGTATGGGTAGAAGATTTAATATAGGAATGAAAATAGGATTTTAATTTAAAATAAATAAACGAATACATTATGAAAAAAAACTATTATTTATTATTGCTCTCAATCATTGTTTTTACAGTTGGTTTTGGTCAAGCAACTCTTCCTACATCATGGAGTTTTACGAATGCTAATTTGCCTACTGGTTGGACAACAACAGGAACTGCTTTTTATTCAGCTTCAGGGAATACAGCGCCGGCGATGAAATTTGATGGCACAAATGATGTTTTAACAATCAATTTTGCAAGTGCTCCAGGAGCATTGACCTATTATATTGCAGGTAATACTTTTTCAGGAGGGACATTTAATGTTGAAGAATCTGATAACGGAACAACTTGGACCACATTACATTCATTTACGTCTTTTGCAGTTGACCAAGCATATACGTTAATTTCTGATACCCCGAATTCAACTTCAAGATTTATACGATTTAAATACATCAATAAAGTTACAGGAAATGTTGGTTTAGATGATGTTAACATTGCTGTTGGTGCAGCAACTCCATCTCAAGAAATAAATGTTAAACAAGGAACTTCAACCATAATCAATGGCGGAAATTATGGTATAAACTCAAATGTTGGAGTACAATTACCTATTACTTTTACGATTGAAAATTTAGGAACGGTTAACGCTTTAACAATATCATCTGTTTCTATTTCAGGGGCAAATGCAAGTGATTTTGTTGTAGGATCTACACCAACGTCTATTAGTGCTAACGGAACAGGTGATTTAGTTATCAACTTTACACCTTCAGCATCTGGAACAAGAACAGGAATAATCACAATAAATAATAATGATTCAGACGAAAATCCTTATATTTTCACAATCAATGGAATTGGAGGAAATTTGGCAACTGAACCAACAAATCAACCAACAAATTTGATTTTTTCAAATGTAAAAACATATAGATTTAATGCTAGTTTCACAGCGGCAAACAGTGTTGATGGCTATATTGTATTGAGAAAAAAAGGAGCTCCAATTACGGAAATCCCTGTTGATGGTACTGTATATCAACGAGGAGATGCAATTGGAGGATGTAAAGTAATATTTAGTTCGAATGCAACTTCATTTACCCCGAATAATATTGAAGCAGCAACGAATTATTATTTTGCAATTTTTTCTTATAATGGTACAGGAAATTATCGAAATTATTTAACATCTTCCCCTTTATCGAATAACATTGTAACTCCTTTGTCAATGATGAATGCAACAATGTATAATGGACTTTCTACTTCGAGTGCAACATTTATGAATGATTTGACAAGTTTAGTAAATCCTCATACGTCACATTATTATAGTAGTTATGGATCATGGATGGTGCCATTATTTGAAAGCAGAGATACAACAGGAAATCAAAGAGTTATTACATGTGTGTATAGTGGTGAAAATAAAATTTACGCAGAACCTTTTGATTGGACAACTTATGGTTTTAGTAGAGAACATTCGTATTGTCATAATTGGATGCCTACAAATCCGGCAGATAGTCCAGAAAGACCTGAGTATGATGATTTCCATCATTTATTTCCTACGAATCAAAATGATGCAAATGCTGTTAGGAGTAATTATCCACTAGGAATAGTTGTTACTCAGACATCATCTTATTTAGGAAGCAAATTTGGTTTAGATGCTAATGGTCATCAAGTTTTTGAACCAAGGGATGAGCATAAAGGAGATGTAGCTAGAGCAATTATGTATATGGCAATTTGTTATAATGGAATAGATGGGTACAATTGGAAATTAAGAAATCCAATTAGTGGATCTATTAATTATGGGCAAGATCAAGATGTCTTGAAACAATGGCATTTTCAAGATCCACCAAGTAATTGGGAAATTGCAAGAAACGATTTTGTTGATTCATTGCAACATAACCGTAATCCTTTTATTGATAGTATCAATTATGCATGTTATATTGATTTTTCACAAATGGCTTATAATTCTTTAGGATGTAGTAATTTAGGAATCGATGAAGAGCTGTTGAATAATTTTGCCATATACCCCGTACCTTCTAAAGAAGTAGTGTATATACAAATAAATGGGACAACTATTTCAGAATATGTTATAATGGATATGCAAGGAAGAATGATAGAAAAAGTTGAAGTAAATGATAATAAAGCAATTACGATTCACACAAAATTATATCACTCAGGAACCTATTTAGTAACTGTTACAACACCTTATGGAAGAACAACTAAAAAGATGCTAATTGAATAATGATTTGGAAATTTATATTTATTTGTGGTGGAGCAGGCTTAATAGCCTGCTCTACTTATAAACAATCATTTATAAGTAGTGAGTTATTACCTGTATCGATCGCTACGAACCTACATGTTGATAGTCTTATTTTTCCTTATAGAGATAGTTTAGCGAAAGAAATGGATTTAATTATTGCTTCATCAACTCAAAATTTTGGCGTTTCCAGACCGTCTATTTCGATGAATAATTGGGTGGCAGACGCAATATTTGAAAATCAAATCAAGCAAATTCATTTAAAACCTGTAATTACTTTATTTAATTCAGGAGGAATTCGTGCAACTTTTTTGAAAGGACAAATTACTGTAGGAGACATTTTCAGGGTAATGCCATTTGATAATTCAATTGTTTGGGTTCAATTTCCTATACAAGTTAAAAAAGAGATCGAACAATTTTTAAGCAAGGGAAAAAGCCATCCGATTTCAGGAGGGATTTATACCAATGGGAAATTACAAATAGAAAATTTAAACGAAGAAGATTCCGTTTTTTGGGTAATTACTTCAGATTATTTAGCACAAGGAAATGATGGAATGACTTTTTTTAGTTTAAATAATAAAATTGAAACAACCAATAAATTAATGAGAGATTTATTAATTGATGAAGCAAAAAAGCAAAAAATATTAATATTTGATTCAATTAATCGCATGAAGTTCTAAAAAAATGGGGAGACGAAAATTTATTAAAAATATTGGGCTTACAATTGGTGGAATATTCATAACACCTTCTCTTTTTGCACAATCAAATTTTTCAACTCGGAAAAAATATTTAACGATTCTACATACCAATGATACACATTCGAATATTGACCCATTTCCAACGAATCATCCTGAATTTCCAAATCAAGGTGGGATTTCAAAAAGATTTGCATTAATTCAAAAAATTAGAAATGAAACCCAAAATGTTTTATTGTTAGATGCCGGTGATATTTTTCAAGGAACACCTTATTTTAATAAATATGGAGGTGTTTTAGAAATGAAATTAATGACTGAATTAGCGTATGATGTGGCAACATTAGGAAACCATGATTTTGATGGAGGATTAGAGGGTTTTAAAAAAGCAAAAAAACAGGCAAAGTTTCCATTTGTTAACTCAAATTATGATTTTTCAGAGACCATTTTAAAAGATGACTTTTTAAACGATATTATTATTGAAAAAGATGGATTAAAAATAGGCATTTTCGGTATAGGAATAGAATTAAAAGGACTTGTCCCTGATGATAAATATGGAAAAACGAAATATTTGGATCCAATTATGAGAGCAAATGAAACAGCTAAAAAATTAAAAACACAAAATTGTGATTATATTATTTGTCTTTCTCATTTAGGATTTGAATATGCTAATGACAAAATTTCAGACAAAGTTTTAGCTCAAAAGACAAAGAACATTGATTTAATAATTGGTGGTCATACACATACTTTTTTAAAAGAGCCTTATATTATTGAAAATTTAGAAAATGAAAAAGTGATGATAAACCAAGTTGGGTGGGGCGGTTTGTATTTAGGTCGAATTGATCTCGAGTTTTCAAAAAAAAATAAAAATATTTTCATGAAAAACATTAAAATATAAAATAAAACTTTACGTTTGACTAATAATTAATTTATATATTATGAAAAGATCAATGATAATTGCCTGTTTAGCGTTTGCTAACTTTACTTTTTCTCAAGACAATTTAAATGAAATTGAAAATAAAGAGAAGCAAACAACTGAATTTAAAACAATAAAAACAAATGTATTAAAACCCATAAACAAATTTTTTGTATTAAATGATTTTGCTTTTAAATTTGATCCATTGAGAATGTTTGTAAATGAAATTAACTTTGGTATTGAAAAGAAAATAGGACAACATTCATCCTTAGAAATTGATTTAGGACCAACTATTTCAAATATTTCAGGAATTGAATCGAATTACAGTAGTAATAATATCAGTCAATTTGGCTATTTTGGTAATTTTTCCTTTAGATATTATCCCCTTTATGATGCTTTAAATTATTTATACATTTCTCCATCATTTAGCTATAAAAATTTGAATGTAATTGATGTTGATCCATTAAAAAACTTGAGTAATATGCATGGCTATACCAATACCACTTCGTTTTTATTTAATATAGGAATTCAAAGTTGGTTATCTAAAACATTTTTAATGGATTTATATACAGGTGTTGGAATTGGCGTTAGTCAAGGTAAAAATTATAAACTTTCAGGTTATTATTATTATCCTTCAAATACAAATTCTTGGACAGAAGTAATTGAAAATAGAGCAAAATTTATTTTTAATATTGGTTTAAAAGTAGGTTTTGGAAATGTTAAAAAGACAGATAAATAAGTTGCTACAATTAGATTTCAAATATATTTTGACATACAGTTATTTGGTGTAATTGAAAAAATAAGAGGCTGTCCCCAAAAGACAGCCTCTTATTTTTTCAGGTTAAAAGATTTACTAAAGCTTAAACACACGAGCTAACTCATTCGAATTGAATCAAGTTTAGCAAACAACATACAAATGTTTTTTTGCTTGTTGCACTTCTAAAATTTCCACTTCAATCTCATCTAATTAGCCGTGTATCTTTAATTTTAATTTAAAAAAAATGTTTCAATCCAGAAAAAATATTGTTTTCATCATACTCGCAGGAATTTTTATAACCAATGCTGTAATTGCAGAATTAATTGGAGGCAAGTTAATTGAAATAGCAGGTTACACTTTAAGCATTGGAATTCTACCTTGGCCAATTGTTTTCATAACTACTGATTTAATCAACGAATATTTTGGTCATAAAGGTGTTCGCAAATTAACTTTATTAACAGCAGCTTTAATTGCTTATGCTTTAGTTGTTTTGTTAGTTGGTCTTCAAGTCCCTGCTTCTTCAATCTCACCAGTCAACGACAATCAATTTTATGCCGTATTTGGTCAAGGAATATTAATAATTATTGGTAGTATAATCGCTTTTATAATATCACAATTATTAGATATTGCTATTTTTTCACATTTCAAAAAAAGAACTGGCGACAAACATATTTGGTTAAGAGCAACTGGATCAACTGTATTTTCTCAATTAATTGATTCTTTTATTGTTTTAGGAATTGCTTTTTATTTACCTGGTAAAATTACATTAGAACAATTTTTTTCCATCGGATTTACAGGTTATACTGCAAAATTAATAATCGCTGTATTATTGACTCCATTTATTTATTTAGGTCATCAAATTATAGGGAATTTTTTAAAAGAAAAAAATATTGAAAAAATTTAAATATATTTAGACCTTAATTATTATTTATTTAAAATTTTAAAAATGAATTGGTATCTAACCGTATTAAAAAAGTATGCTACATTTTCAGGTAGAGCAAGAAGAAAAGAATATTGGATGTTTGTTTTATTCCATATCATATTCTTAATTGTCGCAGCGATTCTAGATTCTAGTTTTGGTACAACCTTACCCAATATCCCCTATGGATTAATTTACATCCTTTACAGTTTATTTGTTTTTATTCCTGCACTAGCAGTAACAGTAAGAAGATTGCATGATGTAAACAAAAGTGGTTGGTGGATTTTTATCAGTTTAATTCCTTTAATTGGAGGGATCTGGCTTTTGGTATTACAAGTAACAGAGGGAGATTCTGGTTCAAACGAATATGGATCAGATCCAAAAAGTGATGCAAAAGATTTATTGCATGATGATTTATTAGATAGTCATATTTAAATTTACAATCGCGATAAAACAGGGAGAATTACTCCCTGTTTTTTTTTAGATCTTTTTGAATTTTTCGTTCAAAAAAGACAAGTTTTCTGTAATAATAGACTTTTATTTAGCTTCGCTTAAGCTTCGTGTTTTTCAAAAAGAAAAGAATTATGAATGGAAAAGACTTAAAATATGAAGTCATACTAAATTTTGACAGATTCTGAAAGCAAGAGGAAATAATGAATTTCAAATAAACTAGATTTTTCTATTAATTTTGCAATTTAAAATGAAATATATGGACGATTCTCAATCAATACGAATTAATAAATATTTAAGTGAAGTTGGTTATTGCTCAAGAAGAGCAGCTGATAAATTGATTGAAGAAGGAAAAGTGACGATTAATGGAAAAATACCTGAGATGGGAACAAAAATTGGTCCGAATGATGAAGTTCATGTAAATGGAAAACTCATTTCAGAGCCAAAAGAAAAACCTGTTTACATTGCATTTCATAAACCTGTAGGAATTGTTTGCACTACTGACACAAGAGTTGAAAAGGATAACATTATCGATTATATTAATTACCCAAAACGAATTTTTCCGATTGGTAGATTGGATAAACCAAGTGAAGGATTAATATTTTTAACCAATGATGGTGATATTGTAAATAAAATATTACGTGCTAGGAATAATCACGAAAAAGAATACATTGTCACTGTAAACAAACCTATTACTCATGATTTTATTCAAAAAATGAGTAATGGCGTTCCAATTTTAGACACTCTTACACGTAAATGTTTTGTAGAACAAACAGGTCGGTTTGAATTTCGAATTATTTTAACTCAAGGTTTAAATCGTCAAATTAGACGTATGTGCGAATATTTGAATTTTGATGTTTATAAACTGAAACGTATTCGAATCATGAATATTGAATTGGACTTACCTGTTGGCAAATGGAGGTATATTTCAGAAGAAGAAATGGAAGAATTAAATCGTTTGATTACAGACTCAAGTAAAACAATATAATTCAAAACAAACCTTTATCAATTTCAAACGTTATTGTTAAAACAACTGTCTTGAAATATTTAAAACTTTATTAAACCATGATTAAATCACTATTTATTTTCGTATTCATTTGCATTTGTAACTCAACAATTGCTCAAATATGGGTCAAACCAAACGCAACATGGCATTTTGATTTTCAGAATACATTCACTGATGGATTTGTAAAAATTCAATATATAAAAGACACCATATTGGATTCTAAAGCATCTAAAATGTTTATTTCAAAAAAATATGAATTTGTCACTGATCAAAATAATATCAGTCATTTTCTTGACAGCAATATCATTGATTCAAATTACACTTGGAATAATGGTGATACCGTTTATTATTGGACAAGTAATCATTTTGAAATATTGTACGATTTCAGTAAAACAATAGGAGAATCTTGGATAATAAACATCGAACCATTAAATTCAAATAATTGCAATGACACTTCAAAAGTAATCGTCTCCAATAATTATAATGAAAACTTTAATGGAATTGCTTATCAAACATTAGATTTACATTCATCAAGCGAATATACCACTCAATTAACCGGTAAATACAATTCAAGATTTGGTCCATATTCAAATACAGAGAATTACAACAATCTAATTTTCCCATTAAAATCAGGTTCTTGTGACTCAACAATAGCAATCGAATTTCCTGTCTATACTTTTAAATGTTACCAAGATGATAGTTTGTATTATAATCCTAGCGATACAGATTGTGAATATCTCTTAACGCATTTAGGAATACCAGAATCAAGTAATTCACTACTAAATATTTACCCCAATCCAAGCTTTGGTGAAATCGTAATCGAAACAAAATACAATGAATCACATCTTAATATCTACAATATGCAAGGAAAATTATGCAAAATGTATGAATTAAAAGGAATAAATAACCGCATTTCTTTGGAAGTTGAAAAAGGCAACTATATATTAGAAATCATTCAAAATCAAGAGAAGACATTAAAACATTTAGTATTACAATAATTTTACATTATGCAATTATCTTTTTCCTGATTTCTTTTTTATAGGTTTTCCTTCAAGTAAATACAAAACTCCCAAGTCACCAGTTGCTTTTTTTGTATTTCCACTCAAAACAGAATAATAAATTGAAGGAAAGAAAATTACATTTGTAATATTCCAAAATATTTTTTGCTTTATAATTTGTTTGTTGAAATAGAAATTTCCGTCGAAAACACAAATAGTATTCGGATTTACCTCTCTTTTTTCTTCTTCTATGACATCTTCTTCATTTACTAATAAATTGAGTTTTTTCGCTCTACCAGAAGACAAATCAAAAGTAGCATAATCAATATTATCCTTAAATTCTGATTTTTTTCTTTTCTCCTTTCCTGTATTGTTTTCAGTGTTTTCTGTTCCAAAAATCACATAAAACTTATTTAATTTTTGAATTACTCTTACATCTGAAATATCTGTTCCTTGATAAGTTATACTTCTTTCAATATTTGAAGTCCACATAATTATTCCATTATTATTAATTCGAATTGCTGAAACATTATTTTTTTCACAATACAAGTTCTTTGTATATTCATTTTCTCCGTTTAATCCACTTTTACTTGTAATTTCAGTATAATTATATTTCCTTGTAAAGAATAAAACACAACTACTATCTTCTAATAAAAAAATATTTTCAATATCAAATCTTGTATTTAATTCTTCATCTGATAGTTGCTTAATATCACCTTTTGTAGTTTTTCGACCGCCCTTACTTTTTGGAAATAATTTATTAAGACTTGTTTTTTCAAAATAAGTATATTTTAGTTGGGCTTCCTTCAAAGTATCATTATCAATTTCTGTATAAAAAATACCTTGTTTATCTCTACCCGTTGGGTCTTTTATTAAATCACCAAAAAAACCAAATATTTTTGTCTTAACACCTGTATTAATATAACTAAAATCTGTTATTGTTTTATTCTCTCCCTTAAGTTCAATAGCAATTTTATCCTTCGTTAAAGGATTTATAACTGTTAAAATTAAAAATGAATTTGCCTTTTTATGAAAAATAGGCTGTTCTGTAACAAAAGAAAAATCGACACTTGTTCGAATAAAAACATTTCCATCTGCACCTAGGTCATAGGTAGAAGTTAAACCATTTTGATCTCCTTTACATTTTGTAGGCAAGTTAACTTGATTTCCATTTGATAATGTTAATTGACTAGATAATATAAAATAGTTAAATACTATATTTTTATTTAATTCATGGTATTCTGAACCAATTACAATTTTATCAGCTATTTTGTTTCCAATCACAACAATCGATGTAGGAGTAAATTCTGATTGCTTATAATCAACTTTTTGCAAAGATGAATAAACTTTTCTTAGACTTTTATCCCTTACTAAATCAACTTTAAATGATTCAACATACAGATCTTCCAATTTAGTTGAATCAGTATTAACCAATTTTGTCCAAAAAACCAAAACACGATCTTCTAAAATTACTGTTTTGTAATAATTCAATTCCGTGAGTTCAGTTTCATTACCTTTATTTTCAGGAAAACCTTTTAATGCAACAAATCCAACTTCTTCCATTGTGGATTTATTATAAACAATTAGTTTTATTTTAGAATTTTTATTTAAAGGACTTTTAGCATAATTACTGTTTAAAGTATAAATATATTTTTCATTCGTATTAATAAACCCCGAAAAGAAACCATCCTTATTATTGGTATATTCAATTTTATCAGACCATTTAAATTCAAAATACTGCGCACTAAAAGAGTGTACAAATGTCATGAACACAACCAAAAGCTGTATTTTAATCGAACGAAATATTTTTATTTTGTTATTCATTTAACATTAAACAACTTTATAAATCATAAAATTCAATTACTTTTCTTCTTTAGGAACTCTAACCAGCTTAATTTCAACTTTTCGATCAGCTTGTTTCATTTCTTCTGTATAAGATCCTTTGTGGATTGATTTAGTCTCACCATAATAATAGACAACAATATCAACAGCAGTAAAACCATAATACTCAATTAATTTTCTCTGAATAGTTTCTGCACGTTTTTTTGATAATATTAAATTATAATCCAATGAGCCATCCTTATCTGTATATCCAATCAATACAATTGTCAATTTCAATTTTTTTGGAAATGATTTCACGAAATTATCCAATTTCTTTTGCTCAATATCTGTCAATGTTGCTTGGTCAACATCAAAATAAACAGCAAGATTTTTAATTATATCTTTATCCGCTAATATTTTATCCATTTCTTCTTTAGATGTTACAAGTTGTTTCCGAAGATCTATTGTTGGATTATCCTTCACTTGTTGACCTGTATTATTAGCATCTTTCATTTCTTTTTCTTCTTGTAATTTTAATTTGATAATATTTGTTGAATCAATTGGACAACCGTTATTGTAAACAGAACCAGATACACCTGGGCATCTATCTAAATTGTTTGATACTCCATCACCATCATCGTCCAAACAGCATCCATGATTTTCAAACGGACAACCATTATTCAACTCAATTCCAGGAATATCAGGACAACGGTCTGCTGCATCAATTACCCCATCTTTATCTTTATCCGGACAACCGTAATGAATTCCTAAGCCTTTTTCATCAGGACACATATCATTCATATCCACAATTCCATCACCATCCGTGTCTGGACATCCATGAGTCGCAAAAGGTCCTTTTAGATAAATACATTCATCTTCTTTATCAATAATACCATCACCATCAGTATCTGGGCATCCATTAAATTCAGCTAATCCAGGATCATAAGAACAATCATCTTTACCATCTGAAATTTTGTCTTTATCTTTATCACTTGGAACTTTGTATAAAATACTATATGAGATCCCTGCATAAATATTTCTAGCCAATGAAGTTTTTTGACCATAAAAAAAAGCTAAATCATTTGATCCTAAAAAAATTGAATATTGTTTATATAAAACTCTTCCTGCACAACCAATATAAAATTTTCCATTTCCCATTTGAGAAATAGGCAACATAATTGACCATTTATTCTTTTCTATACGTGGTGTAACTGTATGAATAAAGAAATTTGAAATTTTAGTTTTATCATTTTTTAAACTTAAAGGAATAGAAACATTATAGCTAACATAAAAAAATTTCAAAACATTCAAATCAAAACTACCATGTAAAGCTGTCGGTAAATTCATTCGAAACTTTTTTAGTTGATTTGTAGATTTTATCGCTACTCCTTCTAAACTATCTTTTATATAAGGAAAAGGGAAATTTAATAGCCCATTTACATCAATAATTTTTTGTGCATTTGAATTAATATAATTAGTTGAGAAATTATAATATGCAGTGTCTTTTATATATCGTATCCATCCAATATCTGTTATTGATCCCGAAATTTTCCATTTATACTTATTAATATCATATCTAACATTTCTTTTTGAACCATCCATTTCGTAATATTGCTCTTCATAATTTGGTCTAGATTCATACGAAAATCCAATATCTAATCCTAAGCCTCTATTTTTATAAAACAACTGATTATTATTAAAATTACTACCAAAATCAGCATCTAAATTATTAACACCCATAATATTAGACGAACTGTCCGTAAAATTAACATCTCCATTATTAGCGAAAAAATATTTAGCATTAATTCCATTTAAAATTTTTAAAGAAGCTCCCATTTTTAAAAAAGATGATCCTTCATCAAAAATTGTCCTAGCATAAGTCAAATTATGTTCGGTAAAATTCATCTTAGATATTGATAATCCTGAAATACTTTGCTGTTTATTTATTATATTTTTTTGATAATCTAATACCGTGTTATTTGCCCATACAGATGGGATACCAGATAAATTTTCAAAAGATCTTATTCGAAATGAATACGCTAAAGCATTTTGATGATTTAATTCGTATTTAATATTCAATATATCAATCGTTAAATATTTATTTTTATATCCAGGATTTTTTGATTCAATTAATTTAGACTTATATCCATATAAAAAATAATTTGAAGAACAAAAATTACTAATACTCGAATTATTAAAATTTGAACTAATAACAAATTTACTTTTAGAATCAACAATTGAAGCCGGATTGTAAGAAGCTAAGAATGAAGAAACATAATTATCTGAAACGATACTAGTATATGATTGTTGTGCTAATATTTTAGAAGAAATACTTATTAGGAAAATTAAAGCAATGACTCTCATGTTCTATATATTAAAATTCAAAAATTAATTCATTTCAAAAGTAAAAAAATTAATAACGAAATAAACTAAAATGAATTTTTATTTTAATTTATAAATTATCACTGCTATCCGAAAGTTTGAAATAACAAGTACCTGAGAATCCCTTATTTTTGTTCTTGGAAAATAAAAATATTTGATAGGGCTCTTCAGGCGTAACAAAAATACCAATAAACCTTTGATTCGACAAATTATCGAATTAGTACCTCGGTGGATGATAGAATCTTGCTCCAAACAATTTAAAAGTGATAAAGGCTGTAGTAAATATAAGACTTAAGACCAATTTGTAGCTCTAACTTTCGGTCAGCTAAACAAATGCTATACTTTGAGTGATATATCAACTGGAATCGGGGTGAGCGAAACATTTATTTCAGATTTAGGATTAGCTCAAAGTCCCGCTCGTTCTACAATGGGGTGTGGTAATAAACAACGTAACTGGAAAGTCTTCGAGACCTTATATTATAGGCTATTGAAACTTTATGAAAGAGTAATGGAAAACCAAAATAATCGCCAGATAATAGAAGAAATTAAAGACCAAAACATCAAACGAATAGACAGTACTACAATTAGCCTATGTTTATCAATGTTTGATTGGGCAAAGTTTCGGACAGCTAAAGGAGGATTAAAAATTCATACTTGCTGGGATGATAATTTACAGATTCCAGATTTGATAAATATTACTGAAGCAAAAATTCATGACAGATATGGATTAGGGCAATTAATTTTCCCGAAAAACACAATAATAGTCGAGGACAGAGCCTATTTTGATTTTGCCCTTATGTTGAATAGAATTAAAGCTGAAAACACATTCGTAACGAGAATTAAAACAAATACTCTTTATGAAACTATTGAAGAGCTAGATTTACCTGATGATATTGACCAAGATATTATTAAAGATGAAATCATCAAATTAACGAGTTCACAAGCTGAAAAAACTAAAATTAGTATTTGTAAATTGAGGTTAGTTTCTGTCTATAAAGAAGATGAAAATAAGGTAATTCAAATTATCACAAACAATTTAAATTGGACCGCAAGAACAATAGCTGATTTATACAAGAAAAGATGGAATATTGAATTATTCTTCAAAGCAATAAAACAAAATTTACAGATAAAAACCTTTTTTAGGGACTAGTAAAAATGCTGTGAAATCACAGATGTACGTAGCGTTAATCAGCTATCTATTACTCGAATTAATTAATCGAACAATTGTAAAAAAGACAAAATCATTTTCAAATTTTGTAGAGAAAATCAGAATCTGTCTTGTATTTTATTTAAGTCTTGATTATGTCTGTAACAAAGTTGGGGAAGGCGCTAAGAAAATTAGGAATCAAAGGAGTTTAACCTTCAAAACAGACTTATTTTCACCATAATCATTAAACTTAATACCTGTTTACAAAGGAATCAGAAGAAAAACCGACTTTTGCTAAAAACTTTCGGATAGCAATGATTAATTTCAAAAAAAAAAGCCCTTGCAAAAATTGTAAAGGCTTTATAAAAGTGGCATCGACTTACTCTCCCATCCCCAACACAGTTGGGGACACACGTACCATCAGCAACCAAACTCAAAATTAATTTCAAAAAAAAAGCCCTTGCAAAAA
>JACOTM010000093.1 GCA_016178305.1 Flavobacteriia bacterium
ACTATACAAATGAGATTGTATTGAACTTTGATCGGTACTCTTTTTTTCCATGAATCCTAAAGTAGAAATTTTTTCTATTTAAAACTCCCAGCACCTCAAAATAAAATTATCCCTTGAAAATAGATTAACTCGTTAGAAAAGAATTAAAACTACGTAATATTGTTTAGTTCATTTTTTTTAGTATCTAAAATTATTTGATAACAAGATTTTATTGGATTTTCCTCTCAAAAAAGGCAAGATTTCAGTAATAATGGATCTTTATTACTTAAAAATTTAACGCATTTTGAGAGGAAAAGGCTTCAAATATTGAAATCATAATAAATTTAGACAGAGTTCTTAGTAATAGCTAATAGACTTATTTAAAATGAATGTAAATTTATTTGTTCGATGCTTTGTGGATAATTTTCGATGAACCATGATAACATAGCTGTAACATCAATTTGATCATTTAGCATTTTGTTTTTTAAATCTTGAAATTTTTCTTTTCTATTTGGATCCCTCAAAATATCATTTATCTTATTTAATATTTGTTGAGTTTCATTTGGTTTAAAGCCGAATGTTAATTTGTATTTGTGTTCTAGCTCTTCTAAAACGCTTATCTGACCTTTGAAAGAACTTATTCTTATACATGGAGTTCCTAGTATAGCAGATTCAACAGCCATGCTTTGGCTATCACAAATAACAATATCAGCAAATGATAAATATTGATGTATATCTGCTAAAGGAATAGTTAATTGATACTTTTTTAACTCTTCATTTAATTTGTTTTCAGAAGAAATAAGTACAGACCCATGTTGCTCTAGTATTGAAATAAGTTGCAATAATAGTTCATGAGAGATTCCTTTTATTCCAAAATCATGATGAGCTGATAATCCTGATAGACGAATGATGAATAAAGGTTTTTCTGTAGAAATTTTAATTTTACTTCGGTCAGGATGAAAATAATTAGGATGTAAATATGCCAGTTTCATATAACCTTTATATCCTATTTTTTTACTATTCCATTTTCCAACATCGCATATTTCTGGGACTAATATTGTAGAAGTAAAGGGATAAGTCAAGTCAGCTAGTTTTTTTATTACTTTATAATCATCTTCAAGAGTTGTTATACATGGTATTTTTAATATCTTTCCGACTTGTGCCAAACTAGCATCAGTTCCAATAAATAAATCGATATTATGTTTTTTAGCAAATCGATAAATTCTAAAATTTCGAAGAAAAAGACTTTTTATAATTGAAAATTTATTTTTTTTTCGTTCAGTAGGTAAAATATTATGATATTCCCAGCCTAATTCATCAATTAGATTTGTAAGAATATCTTTTGTTTTGACAAGTAAATGTACGGTATTCCCTTTTTCTTTTAAAATAGAAATTGAATTTTTAAAAAAATGAAACTGGGCAGGGTGAGAAGCGAAAATTAGAATATTTTTCTTTTTCATTATGTATTTTAAAAATCAATTAATCTATAAATTTTCTGAACCATAGTTCAAGATTGATCCATTTCCATATTTCAGTTGAAATATTTATTTCATTTAAAAGGTGTTTGTTGTACAATTCTATTGCTTTTTCAGGATCAACAATATTTCTTTTTTTGAAACTTGAACTTTGAAGAATTTCAAAAATAACTACTTTGAATTTTTCAGATCGAAACCATTCATCTTCAGGGGTTGAAAAACCAATTTTATCTTGTCTGTTTCTAATCTCCTCTGGTAAAATTCCTTTAAGTCCATCTCGAAGAATTTTTTTTGTTATTCCTTGATTAATTTTGAAATTTATGGGCATGTTAATTGATTTTTCAATCAGTCTATAGTCCAAAAAAGGATTGCGGGATTCAATTCCAAATCGCATGCTATTTCTATCATCCCATTTTAGAAGATGTTCTAATTTATAATCAAAATGATTTAATAAACTTTCATTTAAGGATACTGAATCAAATAATTTTTTTAAAACATTGTTTTTTTTAGAATAAGTGTTTACAAATTCTTTATTGAGAAAACCTTTTTGTGAAATTTTATAATGTGATTGAATTTTTGATGGAACGAGATAATATATAAACGATTTAATAGCAAAGAATGAATGGTGTTTTTTGTAATACATATAAGATTCACGAGTTAATTTTATCCATTTGAAACGTTTAAATAACTCCATGTAATAGTTTCCGAAAAAATAATGATATCCAGCTAAATGTTCATCGGCACCCTGTCCATTCAGCATTACTTTTACTGAATGATTGGCTTCCTTCATTATTTTATAATTAGCATATATACTTGTTGTTCCGAATGGTTCTTGTTGTGTATTTATAAAATCTTCCAGGTCATTTAATAATTCGTCAGATGACGGCGAAATTGCATGCATATTTTTTAACTCATCTTTGTAAAGATTAATGTATTTACTTTCATCTCCTTTTTTATCTTGACCATACACCGCTGAAAAAGTATTTAAATCGGATTTATGAAAATCATGAATTAAAATACTTGCAATTGCCGAAGAATCCAAACCACCACTTAATGTTAGACCAACAGGAACATCACTCCTTAATCTTATGTTAATCGAACTTTGTAACATTTGGTAATATTCGGTTGGATTCGTAAAAGAAACTTTTTTTGCTTCTTCTCTTAAATTATACCATTTTGAAATATTAAACTCCTTGTTTTGAATTGAAATTGTATGTCCATGAGTTAATTTTTTTATTCCTTCAAAAAAGGTTGATTCATCATGGTCAGTACGATTAAAGACTAAAAAATCATAAATTCTTTGAAAATCAGCTTTTGGTTTTTGCTTCAATATTGCTATTATTGCTTTTGGTTCAGAAGCGAAAATAAACCTATTTTTATCTTTATAATAGTAAAATGGTTTTACACCAAAACGATCTCTTGCACAAAACAATTTGGATTCAATTCGATCATAAATTGCTAAAGCAAACATACCATTCAATCGATTCAAAAATTCTTCTCCCCATTTGATATAGGCATTTAAAAGAACTTCAGTGTCTGTATCAGTTTTAAAGGTAAATTCGTTTTCAAGTTCTTTTCGTAATTCAACATAATTGTATATTTCACCATTATAAACCAATACAAATCGATTATTGAAAGATTCAAAAGGTTGATTTCCGCTTTCTGAAAGATCTAGGATACTCAGTCTTGTGTGGCCAAGTGCAACATTTTTTTCTATAAAATAACCATTTGCATCTGGACCTCTATGCTTGAGATGATCTATCATTATATTTATCTCATCAACTTCGGGTGTATGAGATGTAAAATTTAAAATTCCGCTAATTCCACACATTTAACTGTCTAATAAAAAGTTATATATTTGAATAATCTTATTAGCTATCGTTTTGCTATTTAGATGATTAATTGATTCTCTTCCGTTTGAAACTTCATGTTTTAAAGCTTCTTTAATATTGATTGCAAGGTCTTTACTTTCAAAGCTTGTTATAAAGCAATTTTGAACATTTTGGAAATTTTGCCTTACATCACCTACATCCGTTGATACAATTACTTTATTACAAGCTAATGCTTCTTTAATTACGTTTGGTGATCCTTCGTGAAAAGAAGTTAAAAGTATTAAATCAGCGGCATTATAATACTTATTTAATATTTCTTGATCTATGTCATAGATAATTTCTAATTGTATCGATGAATCATCTAGTAATGATACACCTTCTTTGGCAAGTTGATAATTTTTTTCTATTCGATTAGGATTCGTAGCAAATAAAATTATTTTTTTATCGAGAGAAAGTTGTAAATCGTTTCGTGTATTTATTTTATCTGTCGGATAAAAAGTTTCAAAATTTACTCCGTTTGGTATAATAATAGATTTTGTATTTTTTAGTAAAGCAGTCTGGATATTTTGAGATTTAACAATATTATAATCAAAAAAGAATTTAGCAAATAGCTTATTCAAATAAGAAATAAGAAGGCTGAAAATATTTTTACTTCCATTTTGATTAATTAAACCTAAAATATCACCACCCATTAATGAGACGACTAATTTTTCTTTCCTTTTAGCAAAATAGCTAATAATCCCACACAGTCCATAGTGTGCATGGATAATATCGAATTCCTCTTCATCCAATAACTTTCTTATTTTTTGAATGTTTTTTAAATATCCAATGCCCCCTTTTCCAATTATGGAATAATAGGTGATTGAAATTCCTTCGGATGAAAGTGATTTCCCTTGAGCAGAAACAATATTACTTATTTTGTTTGTGTGGATGTTTCCTCTTGATACAAAAAGTACTTTCATATTTTTTCTTTTTTCAGCCAATTTTGGAGTACAAATATGGACCAAATGAAGTTTCCATTATCTTTTTCTCCAGAATTATTTTGTTGAATTATTTTTCTCAAAACACTTTGTTCCAAGAAATCAATATTAGAAAGATTGTTTAATTGATTTTCAAAAGAGTCAGCCTTAAACCATTCTCTTAGCGGAACTCCAAAACCTTTCTTAGGAGCCTTTAGTAACGATTGAGGAAGTTCTTTTCCAATAGTCTTTCGAAGAATTGATTTTTTTTCCCAACCTTGTAATTTTACATTTTTATCGACTTGCACCATATATTCAATAAGCCTATAATCTAAGAAAGGTACACGTGTTTCAATCGAGTGAGACATACTCATACGATCAACTTTCACCAAATAATCATCAGGTAATTTTTGTTTAATGTCTGAATACATTAATTTATAAAAATCATCTTTAACAGGTAGTTTATTGTAAAAATCCGATACGTAATCTTCTATTTGATAAACTTTTTGATCACCTATTAAATTTTTTATGTTTATGTAATCTGTATAAGCCATTTTTTGAATCATGCGGTCATTGAAATTCAATTTAGCTGTTGAACTGATATTATGTAACTTATTGATTTTGTATCTTATTCCATTAGAAGTGTATGGAGCTATTTTGTTTAGTGCAGCTGGAATCGTGTTTTTAATAAATTTTGGAAAGCGGTTGTAATATTCTGAAATTTTTAAACCTAAATAAGAATTATACCCAGATAAAATTTCATCTCCACCATCTCCTGTTAAAACCATTTTAACTTTTTCAGAAGCAAATTTTGAAACGTATCCAGTAGGAATTGCTGAAGAATCTCCAAATGGTTCGTCAAAATGATGAATAACTCTATGAAGTGAGTCCTCAAATGAATCTTGATTTACGATATTCAAATGATGGTTTGTTTTAAATTTTTGAGCAACCGCATCTGCTAAAAAAGATTCATCAAATGCTTTTTCTTTAAAACCAATTGTGAATGTTTCTATAGGGAATTTACTATGCTTTGACATGGTCGCAACTACTGATGCAGAATCTAAACCACCACTTAAAAAAGCTCCGAATGGCACATCACTTCTCATTCTTAATTTAACTGAATCAGTGAATAATTCAGAAAACGTTTCATAAATTTGACGCTTATCGGTCAGCATATTTCCTTCATCTATTTCAGGTAAATCCCAATATTTCAACTCTTGAACAAAGTTATTTTTGATTCGAATATAATGCCCAGGTTTAAGTTTTAAAATATTTTTAAAAAAGGTGAATGGTGTTGGTATATAAGTTAGAAAAAGATACAATTCAATAAGTTCTGTATTTATTTCCGCTGGTACACCATATTCGATTATACTTTTGATTTCAGAGCCAAAAATAACAGTATTATTGAATATTGAATAATGTAAGGGTTTTTCTCCAATACGATCACGACTTAAAAATAATTCATGGCTTTGCTTATCATATAATGCAAACGCCCACATTCCATTAAATTTTTGCTGGCAATCAATACCCCATTTTAAATAGGCTTGAATAATTACTTCGGTGTCAGACTCAGTTTTAAAAATACAACCAAGCTTTTTTAATTCATTTCTAAGCTCGATGTAATTATATATTTCTCCGTTAAAAGATAAAATAACCCTATTGTCTTGACTTAGCATGGGTTGCGCACCTGTATTAATATCGATAATTGATAATCTTCTATGTCCTAAGGCAATGTTTTTTTCGATGTAGTAGCCTTCATTATCGGGACCTCTGTGTGAGATACAGTCAGTCATTCTGCGAATGATTTCTTTCTCAGCTTTTTGTTCGTTATTCAAATGAATATATCCTGTAATTCCGCACATTTGATTTAATTATATACTTTCACTTAAAGATTGATAAACCTTTTTTAGATTTGTAATATGAGTATCGATAGAAAATAAGTTTATGGCCCATTCATAGGCAGCATTTATTTGTGTTTCATTGATAGGTTGTTCTATTGCATTGATTAGTTTTTTAGAAAAATCATTTTCATCTTTTGAGTTAAATAAAATTGAATGTTCTCCATTATGAGTAATTTCTTTGAAAACTTCTAAGTCATTTATTATTGTGGGTACTTTTTTGAGCATGGCTTCAATAATTGCAATTCCAAAAGTATCGTGATTTGATGAGAATGCAAAAAAATTGAAGCTAGGTAAAATTTCTAAAACATCACTTCTAGAACCTAAAAAATGGACATTTTCAAGTAATTTATTATTAGAACAATATGTGTAGCAGGTGTCATAAAATTCGGGGTTCTTATCTGATTTTTTTCCAATAAAAATTAAAAAAACATTACTTCTGGTTTGAAGTATTTTTTTCATAGCCCTACAAAGTGTCATGTGGTCTCTACCGGTACAATAAAAGTTTGCAACCATGCCAATAATGATTGAATCATTGGCCAGATTAAGTTCATCTCTGATATTTTTAAAGTGATTTGTTGATATTTTTTCAAGATTTACACCATTATAAACTACTGTGTTTTTTGATGGATTTAAATTGTATTTTTTTTCGTAATATTTTTTTACAGTGTTGCTTACAAAAATATTTTTACTTACCATTCGAAGAGCAAGAGAATTGATAACTCGATACAATTTTGATTCATTGTCGTATCCATGAACGGATAGAACTACTTTTATCTTTGTTTTTCGCAATGCAATAGAGGCATACAAGGCATCAAGAGGTAAATGAGCATGAACAATCGTAATATTTTCTTGAATTAATATCTTTTTTAATTCACGAAAATAGTTAATAATCTTTCTTTTTTTTAACTTCAAATATTTTAAAGGAACTCCTGTATTTTCAAACTCTTTTTGTAGTACCCCATTTGACTTTCTATAGATGCACATCACATCTAAATTTTTCTGTTTTGATGTAGATAATACATCAAGCGCCAAATGTTCTAAACCACCTCTATTCAACCCACTTAAAAGAAAACAAACTTTCATTATATCGACTATTTTCGGAAAAGTTTTTTTATTTTCTTTTTATAAAAAGATTTATATTTTTTAAACAAAATCTTATTGATATAACTACGTGAAACTTTTTCTCTTTTTAAAACAAATTGTATCTCACTCATTTGTTTTTTAATATTTTGAGGATTTGTTTTTTGATTTGGATGTATAACAAAATTTGCGAAGCAATAATTTACCATTTTGGGAGAAGTGATTTTTGAAATTCTTAACCACAGATCATAATCCATTATCATGTAGAATTGATCATTCCATTTACCTGCATGCTCAATTAATTCTCGTCTGAAAAATGTACATGGTTGTTTTACAATATCAGGATTTTGAATAAGTGCATCATAAGTAATTATAGGGCTTTCTATTTTAGTTATTGAAAGATTACTCAGATTGACTTCATTTAAATATCCAACAATCCATTGTGTTTCAGTTGATTTAAATTCTTTTGCAATAAATGAAAAAATATTTTCTTCCAAATAATCGTCTGAGTTAACCCAACCTATTACGTCACCTGTTGCCATTGAAAAACCTTTATTTAGGGCATCAGCTTGTCCGTTGTCTTTTTCTGAGATCCATTTTAAATGAGGGTATTTTTTTAACATTTCAATAGTGGAATCTGTCGATCCCCCATCGATTATTATATGTTCAAAATTTTCATATTGTTGATTTAATACAGAAAGTATATTTTTTTCAATAAAATCTCCTTGATTGAAGGATGGGGTTAATATTGTAATTTTAATTGAATTCATTCGAATAGATTATAATAAGCCAAATTTGTTATATTCATTTTGGTATTTTTTTTTGTATTCCTCGATAATAACATTAGAAAAAGTTAGTAACAATATAAAAGCAAAGACATTTCCTTGACCGATGGCAAAGGAGAAGACCATATATGATGTGGAATGGACTAATAAGAATCCTAAAATACCAATAATAATTGCTAAAATTTCTAATCGTTTTGTCCTTATATATAATCGATAAGCTTCAAAGAAAATATAGAGATTAAAATAAATAAATATACAAAGTCCAATTATTCCACTATTTAATAACATTGTTGGATTAGCAACATGACCATCAGCATGCTCGAAATAAAAATTAGAAAAACCAAATCCAATTATTGGACTTTTAGCAACGTTTGCCATTACAATTGGTTGTCTGTCTGTTAGTCTTCTTAATGTTCCATTCGCTGTCTGATCACCATTGATAATACTTTGAATTGTAAAAATTCGTTCTAGTGAAAATGAAAATTGCTCACCAATTTTAGGGGTGATTGTAAGAAGGAAAAACAAAGCTATTCCAATAAAGGTATAATTAATATTTATAAATATTTTTTTCACATTGAAAAAGAAATAAAGAATAAACATAAGCACACATGCTAGAACATATCCTCTAGTACCAGTTATTAAAAAGGAGAGAAAAGATAAAATTAAATAAAAAGGAATAAATTTCAATTGGTTTGTAAAAGAGCCTATTTTTTTTGCTAGTAATAAATATAAGCAGTAGAAAACATTCAGTAAGAGTATGTGAGTTGAATATAAAGGACGAATTAATTCTGCTATTGAGTCGAACTGGATATCATTTAAATTTTCTTTTTTTCCACTAAAACTCCCTCCTAATAAGAACATTAAATGTTGTCCAGAAAAGATAACATAAATTTGACAGAGTACAACAGGGATGGTGAAGATTAAAAAATAATTGAAGATTGTCCGCATTTGATGAGTGGTAGGAATCAATTTGGGAATAGACCATATCAGTGTATATGGGATAAGAAAACGAATGGTTCTAAATGCTTTATTAGTAGTGAAACCCCAAACCATTCCAACGTAAAAAAGAAAGAGAGAAAATACGACGAGTAACCAAAAAATTGGGTTAACTTTTATAGTAGTCGTATTTTTTACAACAACTGATTTGATAAAAATAATGATAATCAATATTTCAGTATATGCAATGTCTCTTCCTAAACCTGGTAAACCAAAATAAGGTAATGAAAAATTTTGATCTGCAACATTGAAAAGATAAGCTGGAGCATATATTAAACACCAAAAAAAAGCAATCCAAAATCCATTGTTACGTGATCTAAAAAAAACAATTAAAAGTACTATATAATATGAAAAGCGAATGATGTCAGGAGTGAAATAGTTTAAGATTACGGTAAAAATATAAAGGGCTAAGAACCAAGAATATTGATTATTATCATCGGTTTCATGAAAGAAATTTTTTGTCATTTTAATAGTTTAATTTCAGTTACTAAATTATCGCAATGTTGTATTATTTCATCATGTGAAAGATTTCCGCCATGAAATCTACCTTCATATCCTGAATCTATGTACGCAAAAATATATTTTAAATACATTTCGTGATTGACCTTATGATTATTAATTGCTTGATTAATTATTTGAGGAAGTTTATCCAGTTGTTCGACTTTATATAATTGCGGATAGATATCAAAAAAAACGCGACCGAAAATAATAACAGGTTTTTTCCAAATAATAGCTTCAAGTCCAGTTGTACCGGTTAGAACAGCTACAGCTGAAGTTTTTTGGATTAATTCATTGATTCCTACCCAAGGATTTATTAGTCGGACATTCGGTAAACGTTTAATTTTTTTATAAAATTCTATTTCCTTTGACCCAAGAACGGCATAATGTTCTTTCACGTATAACTTATGGTCGAAAGGTAAACTTTTTACTAGATGAAGGATAACATTATATTGATCATTAAAATAAGCTGACCATATATCGGTTGTGGCTTCAGGTTGAAATTGTAATGGAAATAAAACAAATTTTTCATTTTCAATAGGCAATTCAAAAATGTTGAATACTTTTGTATAAATGATTCTGATAAGCCTTTTAAAATCCCTAATATAACCATTGATTCTATAATCTATTTTGTAATCATTTCTAACATTTATTTTTGTTTTAAAATCTTTGTAAACATTAATTGTAATACGATAAATATTAAAAAAATTATGAATTTTTGGTAACGATGAAGTGGTTTTCATGTATATAGGAACCATGTGCTTTTCTTTAAATTTTTCAATAAAAGTTTCAGTTTCATGGATACTTTGATTGCTGATTGATGAATTCACTAGTTGGTTGAATTTTTCTTCCATTTCAGGAAAATTGCCATACAAGTCTTTAGTAAAAAAATATTTGTTAGTGTTCTTGGTAAACAAATAGCCTAAATATTGGCAATTATAATATTTACTCATGGCAAACAGAACATAATTCCAAATTCCTGTTACAGTTTCTGTAACAATAAAATCTGGTTGATACTTGATGAATATTTGCTCCCAAGAATAAATGTAGTAAGAAATTTGTTGAATAATTTCTTCTTCTTTTTGGTTTCTTAAAAAACGGTCAAAATAAACGGCATACCATAAATTGACAAATTCATATTTTGATTCTAATAAAGAAATTTCGGTTTTATTATATTTCAATTTTCCAATTTCGTAATAGTTTGCAAGGTTTTCACAGTTTGAATTATGCTTATATTTTTTGTAGTCAATTGTGTTATGATAAACTGAAATTGGAACAATATCTAAATGAGGATTGTTAACAAAATAATTATGCATTTCGGGCTGGGCATCTAATCCCCAAGCTCTGGTATCAAATAAAACTTTTGTCATTCCTTAAATTTATTTTTACTGGTTAAGTAATATGCATAACAAAGGGTAAAAATAGATATAGCTGCTGAAATATAAAATCTGTACCAAGCAATTTTTTCAATATTCAAATCATTATTGGATAAAGTGTACATCATAATCCAAATGGTCAGAAGTGATATTCCATAAACAATTAATAATGGAGTATTTTCTCTTACAACTCCTATTATGATACTTGGACCATTTGAAACGAAAGTGAGACATGTTAATAAATTTATTTTAGCAGCCGAAACACCATGTAAATAGTTAGGAAGAAAATAGGAAGTAAGTGGTTCTATTGTGAAATAAATTAATAAACAAATAGGAATTAATACTAAACTATTTATTCCAAGTGCTTTCCAAAAAAATGGCCTAAGTGTTTTATTGTTTTTATTAACGCCATATTGTGCAGATGCTTTAGGATAGAGAAGTGTATTCATAGAAGTGGGAATGACCATCATCCCAGTCATCATGAACACTGAAAGGGAATATAGTCCTAAACTTTCTTCTCCCAATAAAGTTGCAATCATTGTTTGATCGCTAATTACAATGATTCCCCATAGATAACCTCCAATTAATAAAGGAAATCCTACTTTACTTAATTCAATAATATTTTCTTTTTTTCCAATCGCGGTCATTTTATACGGTTGGGTAATATATCTAAAAATATATCTGCTTATAACTTTTAAAGCATTTGCAATGATTTTTCCTATGTATCCAATCCAAATTGGTAAAAGATTTGCGCCTGCATATATGAAATTTTCTAAAAAAGTTATTTTCCCCAAAGTATTAAAATTTTGTCCGCTTCGGTAAGTCGTATCAAAATGTGTGGAAATTGGATTCAAAATAAGATTTAATAATAATAATAATGAAGCGAATACATGAATTGTTGAATAATGAAAAAATAAGTAATAAATTAAATATGAAATCCCTATTACACTACCTATTAAGGCATTAATAATAGCAACTGTATAGGAAGCATTAACCATCATCTGAACTTTCTCATGATTTCCTTGAGCTTTATAAAGAGCTAAATTACGATTAAGACCATTGAAAACACCAAAATGCATGAAAGCGAAATAAGGGAGTATAATCATCACTGTCTGTATTGTTCCTAACTCTTTAGGATTTAAATAAGCAGCAGAAATGGTATTTGTTATTATAGTAATAACAGGGGTTGAATAATTTGAGAAGGTATATAATATCTCGCCTTTATATTTTTTATGAAACGTTTTTACTTTAGACATTCTACAAAACGGTTTACCCGCAAATTTCAAAGATACATTTTTCTAACAGGTTATTTTTAGATAATATGTGTTCCACAAATGCTCTAAAAGCTCCATCTCCTCCCTTGGTAGATAAAACATGATCAACTTCTTTTTTGATATAGTCTGGAGCATTTGCAGGAGTACAAGAAAATCCTACTTTTTTTAAAAGGCGCAAGTCGCCGATATCATCTCCGATGAAAGCAATATCTTGTAAGCTAATATTGAATTTTCGACACAATTCTTCCGCAACTTCTACTTTATCAGAAATACCTGAAAATACAAGATCTATTTTTAATTTTTTCGCACGATTTCGCACGATTTCGGTGTTTTCACCTGTAATAATTGCTAATGGGATATTCATTTTTTTCAGGAAAAGAACACCAGCGCTGTCAGAAGTATTAAATTTTTTCCATTCATTACCCGTCTGGTCGTAGTACATACCACCATCTGTCCAAACTCCATCAATATCTGTAATTATTAATTTTGGCAACATATCATTTTTTTAAAATTCTGGCAGGAACTCCAACAGCTGTAGTGTTTTCTGGGATATCTATAAAACAAACACAATTTGCAGCTATTACAGTATTACAACCAATATTAATTTGTCCAAGTATTTTTGCGCCTGGATAAACAATAACGTCATTACCAACTGTGGGGCGCCCACCATTTTTATCTCCAAAGGTAACTCCCTGATGAATTAAGGCTCGATCTCCAATCACAGTTTTTGCTCCAATTACGGTTCCTAATCCATGATTTATTTTTAAACCTGTACCAATTTTTGCAGAATAATAAATTTCGAAACCAGAAAGAAACCTACCTAGATTCGAACATGCATCAGCACCTTTGAAATTATTTGATAAAAATAAATTTCTAGCGAGTCGATATAAAAGGATACCTTGAAGTTCTGTTCTATTGAGAACATTTTCTAAATAAATTTGGTTATCGTCAGGGTAATAACGTTGATAATCACTTAAAAAGATTGTGAGTGTTTCTATTATAATAGCTTTATTATCAATATTAACATCAAAATCAAAAATAGATTTTGACATCCAAAATTTAATAATTTCAATAAAATTGACCTCAGAAATAATCATTTTAATCTTTTAGCATTGTATTATAAATGACTTCATTTTCAGGAATATCAACGGATGCTTTTTTTCCTACTATTAAAGGAAAATCAACCCATTTGTAACCATCACCTGGAGAAAGCATATGTAAATCTTCTTTTGAAATGATTTCTCCTGTTTTGATTTCTCGTTTGGAAGCAATTGATCTTTCTAGTTTTATGCGGGATGATTTTACACTTTCTTCTATAAAAATCTCTTCTTTTCCCATTGAAATTTCCATGACCCGAATGTCTCTTACCATTCTGTTAATACCATCTATACCTAAAGAACCAGCCTGGTCAGTTCCTTTCATCCTTCTATCAAGTGTGATATGTTTTTCTATAATTTCAGCCCCCATTGCAACGGCTGCAGTAGCAGTAGCTATTCCAATTGTATGGTCTGAGTATCCAATTTTGTATTGAGGATAATTTTTCTGTAAGAATTTGATAGTATTTAAATTAACATTTTTAGGTTCAGTTGGATATTGCGAGACACAATGTAAAATAGAAATATTATTGTGTTGCTTTGAAATTACCTCTAAAGCATCATCTAATTCTTTTCTTCCAGCCATACCAGTTGATATAATGATAGGAATTTTTGTTTCAGATAAAGCTTCTAATAACGGAAGATTTGTTAAATCTCGACTTGCGACTTTTAAATAAGTGGGTGTAAATAATTTCAGTAAAGATAAACAATTGATAGAACATAATGTCTCAACAAAATCTAATCCTTTCGAAGTCGCATATTTATATATATCAAAATGTTCTTGATCATTTAACTCTAAAAAATCACGATGCTCACCATATGTTTTTCCAAAGGAATGTACCGAATCATAAGGTTTTTTCATTTGAGAATAAGATAGTTCTTGTTTTAAATCTCTTTTAGTAAGTTTAACAGCATCAATGTGTTTTAAATTTAAATTGAATAGTTGTTCAACTATTGGCATTCCTGCAAAATCAATGATTAGTTTTGCAATATCAGTAGAACCGTTATGATTCTGACCAATTTCTCCGATAATATAAGTTGATTTCATAAATTACTTTTTTCTACGTTCTTAAGTTTATTTGGAATTTTCTATAATTTGTTGATGCATAACTTCTTGAAAATCTTTATGAAGAGAAAGGATTTCTAAAACATTTTTAATCGTAAAAAGAGGATTTGCATCAACTACTTCCTGATATAATCTAGATAAAATATCGAAATCAGAAGGAGTATCTAATGTTAATCTAATTGGAAAATCGAAAAAATAACTATCTGAAACGGGTATCCATTCAATCGCAAAATATTTAGGATGTGAATAGATAAAATTTGTTACATGTTCAAAATAAATTTTATCTTCAGTATTAGTTTGAACTTTTAAAAGTGCTTTTAAACTTACTCTTTCCGCCCATATACCATAATGTGTTTTTATAGAAGGTGATTTATTGATTATAAAGCCAGTATAATCAGCTTCATTATCTGAAAAGTGTATTAATTGTTTCAGATAATTTATATCTAAAAAAGGATTGTCTGAGCATACACGTATAATTGTATCAATAGAATGAAATTTTGCACATTCAATAAATCTATCCAATACATTATCTTCATTACCTCTAAAACAAATAACGCCTATTCTATTCGATAATAATTCTATTTCATCATCGTTAGAGGAGACTGATGTAGCGATGATAATAGGAATATTAATTTCAAGTTTTATTCTATTTATTAATAATTCTAAAGAACATAGATTCTTATAGAATGGTTTTAGTATTTTTTTTGGCAAGCGAGTAGATCCTGTTCTAGCTTGAATTATTATTGCTATTTGACTCAATTTTTTCTATCTTACATCATTAAAATACCCCCAATACCATTCAATAGCCTCTTTCAATCCTGCTTTCAAATTATGTGAAGGTTCATAACCTAAAATTCTTCTAGCTTTTTCAATGGATGCTAAAGAGTGGGGAATATCACCCAATCTTTCTGGTCCATGGATAATTTCTACAGTACCAACTTTCGGATTATACTCTTTTAAATATTCTTTTAATAAAGTTGTCATTTCTATTAAATTAGCTCTCTCTCCAACAGCTGTATTAAAAACAGAACCAATTGCTTCAGGATTTGTAGTAGTTGCAGCTAAATGATTCATTTGAATCACATTTTCAATGTAAGTAAAATCTCTTGAATTTGTTCCATCTCCATTAATTGTTGGCGATTCTAAATTCATTAGTAATTGAGTAAATTTTGGAATTACCGCTGCATACGCCCCATTTGGATCTTGTCTTCTACCATAAACATTGAAATACCTTAATCCAATTGATTCAAAGCCATAAGTTTTATAAAAGACATCTGCATACAATTCATTCACATATTTTGTAATTGCATAAGGTGATAACGGTTTGCCTATCACTTCTTCTACTTTAGGTAAGTTGACTGAATCACCATAAGTTGAGGAACTTGCAGCGTAAACAAAGCGTTTCACTTTTGCATCTCTTGCAGCAACCAACATATTTAAAAAACCATTGATATTAACATCATTACTTGTAATAGGATCATTTATAGATCGAGGTACAGAACCTAAAGCTGCCTGATGTAAAACAATCTCAACATTATCAACTGCTTTTTTACAGGTATTTAAATCGCGAATATCTCCTTCAATTAAAGTGAAATTTGGATTTACAAGAAATGGTTCTATATTCTCTCTTTTTCCCGTTGCAAAATTATCTAAACATTTAACAATATTGTTATTGTTAAGCAACGATTCACACAGATTTGACCCTATAAATCCAGCTCCACCTGTTACGAGTACGACTTTATTCTTTATCATCTAAAAACAAAATTGTTTTAATTTTCATTTAAATATTGCTTGTAAACCATTTCAATTCCATCTGTTAAATTGATTTTGTGTTTCCAACCTAATTGACGTATTAAATTTACATCCAATTGCTTTTTATAAGTTCCGTCTGGTTTGGAAGAATCCCAAATAATTTTTCCGTTATATTTTACTAGATTCTTGACAACTTCAGCTAATTCGAGGATGGTTAAATCTTCACCTGTACCAATATTAATATGCGTTTGATTTAATTCGTTGTATAATTTTTCAGAATTTACATTGGTCATTGTATAAACACAAGCTTCAGCCATGTCATTCACATGTAAAAATTCGCGATACACTTTTCCAGACCCCCAAAGTGTGATTGACACTTCGTCGTTTATGATTTGAATTCCATATTTAGAAAGGATGTTTGAGATTTCAATAGCTGAATTCTCACCGTTAATCCCTTCAATCGGATTTTTATCTAAATCTTTTTTGATTTCAACCCAGTTATTTTCTAATAAAGATTTTCCTAGATGAAATTTACGAATCAATGCTGGTAAAACGTGACTTTTTTCTAAATCGTAATTATCATTTAAACCATACAAATTTGTTGGCATCACAGAAATAAAATCAGAATTATATTGTTTGAAATAACTTTCACACATTTTAATTCCTGCAATTTTTGCAATTGCATAGGGTTCGTTTGTTTGTTCTAATTCACCCGTTAAAAGATATTCTTCCTTTAAAGGTTGAGGAGCATTTTTCGGATAGATGCACGAACTACCTAAAAATAATAATTTTTTAACTCCAAATTTATGAGCAGCATGAATCAAATTATTTTGAATCATCAAATTTTCATAAATGAATTCAGCTCTATAAATGTTATTGGCTACAATTCCACCTACTTTTGCTGCTGCGATAAAAACATACGCTGGTTGTTCGTATTGTAAGAATTGTTCAACGTCATATTGATTTTTTAAATCTAATTCACTTGAAGTTTTATAAACAATATTAGAATATCCTAACGATTCAAGTCTTCGAACAATAGCAGATCCTACCATTCCACGATGACCAGCAACATATATTTTATCTTGAAGATTCATTATTCAAAATAATTTTTCATGGTATAACCACCTTCTTTTAAGAAAATTTCTTTTTCCATTAAATGAAGATCATTTTTCATCATATCTTGTACTAATTCAGCTAATTGATATTCAGGTATCCAACCTAACTTTTCTTTAGCTTTTGTAGCATCACCAATTAACAATTCAACTTCAGTAGGTCTAAAATATCGTGGATCAACTGCTAATACTTCTTTTCCAATTTCTAACTGATATGCAGGATTTGAACAAGATTTAACATAACCTTTTTCATCAATACCTTCTCCATTAAATTCAAGTTCAATTCCCACTTCATTAAAAGCCATTTTAACGAAATCTCTTACCGGAGTAGTTTTTCCAGTAGCGATTACCCAATCTTCTGGTTGTTCAGCCTGTAAAATCATCCACATCATTCTTACGTAATCTTTGGCATGGCCCCAATCTCGTTGAGCATCCAAATTACCTAAGTATAATTTATCTTGTAATTGCATAGCTATTTTTGAAACTGCTCTAGTAATCTTTCTGGTTACAAAAGTTTCCCCTCGAATAGGAGATTCATGATTAAATAGAATTCCATTACAAGCAAAAATATTGTAAGCTTCTCTATAATTAACCGTAATCCAATAGGCATACATTTTTGCAACAGCATAAGGACTTCTCGGATAAAATGGTGTTGTTTCTGTTTGAGGAACGGCCTGAACTAATCCATATAATTCAGAAGTTGACGCCTGGTAGATTCTAACTTTTTTATCTAAGTTTAAAATACGAATTGCTTCTAAAAGTCTTAAAGTACCTAAACCATCTGCATTAGCCGTATATTCAGGTGTTTCAAATGAAACTTGAACGTGGCTCATTGCTGCTAGATTGTAAATTTCATCCGGTTGAACTTCTTGGATAATGCGAATTAAATTCGTACTGTCCGTCATATCACCATAATGAAGTATGAAATTTTGATTGTTAATATGAGGATCTTGGTATAAATGATCTATTCGATCCGTATTAAAACTTGAAGCTCTTCTTTTTATACCATGAACGATATAACCTTTGTTCAATAAGAATTCACTTAAATAAGCACCATCTTGTCCCGTAACCCCTGTAATTAAAGCAATTTTTTGAGTCATTTTTTTATTTTTTTTTATGGCTTCGCCACGGTTAGTCACATAATACTAACTATTTTAAACTGTTTTAAGTTAATTAATTTTAACTAACTATTTTATTTACAAAAGATAAGGGAATGTTAACTACCATGATTGTTTGTAAAGCATCTATCTCAACAACAACACGATGTTTTCCTTGAATAGTCACTAATTCTCCAATTAATCCTTTAAATGGACCTTTCGTTACTTCAATTGCATCACCTTTATCTAATTTATCACCTGAATAGATTTCATAATTATCTACTCCCGATAATAATATCCTCAAATTTTCAATTTCATAATTATATACAATTGCAGGGTGCTTTAAATATTTTAAAACATTAACAATTCCTTCAATTTTAATAACATTATTTATTTGTTTTTCAGTACAGCTGACAAAAACATAAGATGAAATTAATGGGGTAATTACTTTTTTCTTTCGATCACTCCATTTTTTTATTTCAGTTTTTAATGGGAGGTATGCTTCAAATTTTTCTAAAATAAGTCTGTCATAAACTTTCTTTTCAGCTCTTGATTTTGTATAAAAAGCATACCAAACCTTTTCATTTTGAATAATTTCCATTTAAAAAGTAAAATATTGAAAATTAAAATTAACGACTCTAATAGTTTTAATATCCCATTTATATTTTTTTATTCTCATAAATAATGTTAGCAAAATCTAGGGCAAATTTAATGAATTTTTCCAATGAAAGCTAGAAAAAAGGCGATGAATACAGTTATTTTACATTTCTAATCTTTTTTTAATAATACTTTTTTCCTTTTAATTATCTTTGGCGAAATACTTTTAAATTTATGTCTGAAGATAATAAAATAATATTTTCCATGGTAGGTGTTACAAAGGTAACTCCAATTGGAAAACCAATCATCAAAAATATTTATTTATCATTTTTCTATGGTGCAAAGATTGGTATCATTGGTTTAAATGGTTCTGGTAAATCTACAGTGATGAAAATCATTGCAGGTTTAGATAAGTCATATCAAGGAGATGTTGTTTTTTCTCCCGGTTATTCGGTCGGTTATTTACCTCAAGAACCTGAATTGGATGAAACTAAAACGGTGAAAGAAATTGTAATGGAAGGTGTTCAAGAAACGGTTAATGCGTTGAAAGAATATGAAGAAATTAATAATTCATTCATGGACGAAGAAATCCTAAGCGATCCAGATAAAATGGATAAATTGATTGCTCGTCAAGGTCAGGTTCAAGATCGAATAGATGCCTTAGATGCTTGGGAGTTAGATGCAAAACTGGAAAGAGCAATGGATGCATTGCGTTGCCCACCAGATGATCAACTGATTGCGACACTATCGGGTGGTGAAAGAAGACGCGTTGCTTTATGCCGTTTATTGCTTCAAAATCCAGATATTTTATTATTAGATGAGCCTACCAATCACTTGGATGCAGAATCTATTGAATGGTTAGAACAACATTTACAACAATATAAAGGAACAGTTATCGCTGTAACGCATGATAGATATTTCTTAGATAATGTTGCCGGTTGGATTTTAGAATTGGATAGAGGTGAAGGAATTCCTTTTAAAGGAAATTATACTTCTTGGTTGGAACAAAAAGGGGAGCGATTAAGAGCGGAAGAAAAAACGGCTTCGAAACGTCAAAAAATGTTAGCGCAAGAATTGGATTGGGTACGTATGAATCCAAAAGCACGTCAAGCAAAATCAAAAGCACGTTTATCAAACTATGATAAAATGCTTTCTGAAGAATTAAAAGAAAAAGAAGCTGTTTTAGAAATTCCAATTCCAAATGGCCCGCGTTTAGGTAATAATGTAATAGATGCCGTAAATGTATCTAAAGCGTTTGGAGATAAGTTGTTATATGATGATTTGAATTTTAAATTACCTCCTGCAGGAATCGTTGGTGTAATTGGACCAAATGGTGCAGGAAAGACAACGATTTTCAAAATGATTATGGGCGAAATTGAATCAGATGCTGGTGAATTTACAGTAGGTGAGACGGTTAAAATTGGTTATGTTGATCAATCTCATAAAGATATTCATCCAGATAAAACGATTTTCGAAGTCGTAGCGAATGGTTTGGAATTAATTGAAATAGGGAATCAAAAAGTGAATGCAAGAGCTTATATTTCAAAATTTAATTTCGCTGGATCGGATCAAAATAAGAAAGTTGGATTATTGTCTGGTGGTGAGCGTAATCGTTTACATTTGGCGATGACTTTAAAAACAGAAGCAAACGTGTTATTATTAGATGAGCCAACGAATGACATTGATGTAAATACTTTGCGAGCATTGGAAGAAGGAATCATGAATTTTGCAGGTTGTGCGGTAGTAATTTCTCACGATAGATGGTTCTTAGATCGTATTTGTACGCATATTTTAGCTTTTGAAGGCGATTCTCATGTTTACTGGTTTGAAGGTTCTTATTCAGAATATGAAGAAAATAGAAAGAAACGATTAGGGGATAATGCTCCCAAGAGGATTAAATATAGAAAATTGATAAAGTAATTTTAGATTTGAATTTTGGATTATAAATTTATCCAAAATTCAAAATTTATAATCCAAAATTAATAAATGAGCGATCCATTACACGGTAAAACATTAGAATTTATTATTAATGAGCTTGTTACTGAACTTGGTTGGGAGCATTTGGGGTATTTAATAGATATTAATTGCTTCAACAATGATCCAAGTATTAAAAGTAGTTTGAAATTTTTACGAAAAACACCTTGGGCTCGTAAAAAAGTGGAAGATTTATATATTCGTAAAATTTTTGAAAAAAAATAATGTCAATTAAATTTAAATCAATAATAATTTAAAAATTACATGAGATTTCTTGTTTTATTAATAGTATCAAATTTCGCATTTCGTTCTTTTTCACAAGATACAACTTTGATTTATCTCGATCAAAATTGGAAAAAATGTAAAAAAAGTAATGCTGCTTATTATCGAAAATTATTTAACGAAAATAATTTTTGGTATGCCCATGATTTTTATATTTCTGGTGAACTACAAATGACGGGTAGATATGTTAAGAAAAATCTAAAAATTAAAGACGGTGATTTTACGTATTATTTTGAAGATGGACATAAATGGTATCAAATTTCATATAAGGAAAATTTAAGGAATGGGAAGTACCAAAGTTGGTATGAAAATGGGAGCTTAAAAAATAAGGGAGAATATTTAAAAGACAATAAAGAAGGAAATTGGGAAGAGTTTTATAAAGATGGTAAATTGAGGTCAAATACAAATTATGTTAACAATTTGTATCATGGAGAATGTACTTGGTTTTTTGAAAATGGACAAGTTAGTTCTCTTGAAAGCTATGAAAATGGAAATTTGAAGACTGTTGAATTTTGGAATGAAGATGGATCTGATTTTATAAGTGTACCTCAAATTGAAATTCCAGCCGAATTCCCAGGTGGACAAAGTGAATTGAGTGCGTTTTTAAAAGATCAAGTTGTTTATCCTAATAAAGCACTTGCAAAAAATATTAAAGGTAGGGTAATTATTCGATTTGCGATAAATACTGAAGGAGAAGTTACAAATATAAAAGTAATAAATTCTGTTCACCCTATTTTAGATAGCGAAGCTCTTCGAGTAGTGAAGTTATTGCCTAATTGGGAACCAGCCAAAGTACATAATTTACCAGTTTATAGTTATTTTTCATTACCGATAAATTTTCAACCATATTAAGAAACTCCTAAATTTATGATGACTTCCATATTTTATAGAAGTCAAGTTGTTACACGTAAATGATTGAATTTATTTCAGCAAATTTTATTTTATTGTTATTGTTTTCAGAAGAAGTGTAATTTCTCCAGAATTCAAATTAGGACAATAATTTTATTCACGGAATTTTTTATTTTCAGCGAACAATTAATAAACATTTTGTTATTTTTAACGAAAAATTAACAAAAAAATAATTTATGTTTTCAAAATTAAAGTTTGATTTTCCTGCAAGTATTGTTGTTTTTTTAGTTGCTTTACCTTTATGTTTAGGTGTTGCTTTAGCAAGTAACGCCCCGATACTTTCCGGGATACTTTCTGGTGTAATAGGAGGTGTTGTAGTTGGTGTTTTAAGTCGTTCACAGGTGAGTGTTAGTGGCCCTGCTGCAGGATTAACAACAGTTGTTTTAGTAGCTATAAATCAACTAGGAAGTTTTGATGTATTTTTAGTTTCTGTAATAATAGCTGGTGTAATTCAAATTTTGGCAGGGTATTTAAAAGCTGGAATTATTGCAAATTATATACCTTCAAATGTCATTAAGGGTTTGTTAGCATCTATTGGAATAATATTGATATTAAAACAAATTCCTCATGCATTTGGTTATGATGATGTACCAGAAGAGGATTTTGCATTTTTGCAATCTGATAACGAAAATACATTTTCAGAGTTATTTAACATTTTAAACTATTTTTCTTATGGTGCGATTGTTATTTCAATGATTTCTATTTTTATGTTGATTTATTGGGAAAAGATAACAATAAAGTGGCTGAAAAAGATTCCAGCATCTTTATTTGTTGTGATTTTTGGAATCATATTGAATTCTATTTTTTATCATTTTATCCCTTTTTTATATATTCATCAAGAACATTTGGTGAACATGCCCAAAATTGAATCATTTGAAAGTATTTTATCTTTTCCAAATTTCATGGCTATTTCCAATAAAGACGTTTGGATTATTGGAATTGAAATTGCAGCCATTGCAACATTAGAAACCTTATTGAATTTGGAAGCTGTTGAAAATATTGATCCGTATAAAAGAAAGGCATCGCCTAATCGTGAATTGATTGCGCAAGGATATGGAAATATAGTTTCTGGTTTAATAGGAGGTATTCCTATAACTTCTGTAATTGTTAGAAGTTCTGTAAATATTAATGCTGGAGGACAAACCAAAATGGTTTCTATTTTACATGGATTGTTTTTGTTATTGAGTATATTATTTTTAGGATCAGTTTTAAATTTAATACCATTAGCTTCTTTAGCTGCAATATTAATTATTACAGGTTATAAATTAGCAAAAATTACTTTATTCATAGAGAAATTTAAGAAGGGATGGAACCAATTTATTCCATTTATTGTAACCGTTATTTCAATATTATTTACTGATTTGTTAATTGGGATTTTAATCGGATTAATAGTCAGTATTTTATTTTTACTCAAGAGTAATTATAAAAATCCTTTTAAAATTAAGCGAGAAAAATTAAATGTAAAAGAAACTATAACGATTGAATTGCCTAATCAAGTTTCATTTTTGAATAAAGCCTCTATTAAAAATATATTATGGGGAATTCCTAAAAATTCGAATGTAATATTAGAAGCGAAACACAGTGATTATATTGATAATGATATCTTAGAATTGATAGAAGATTTTAGATCAACTATTGCAAAAGAAAGAAATATTCATTTGAATATTTATGGTTTGCAAAAGAATTTTCATATAGCCGATCAAATTGAATTTGTCAATATTATCGATAAAGATGAGCAGCAAAAATTATCACCTAAAGATGTTCTTGAAATTTTAATGAATGGAAATAAACGCTTTGCAGATGGAATTCTTACAGAGAAATATTACGGCCAACAAATAAATGCGACTTCAGATAAACAAAATCCAATTGCCGTCATTGTTTCATGCATTGATTCAAGAACTAGTCCTGAGATAATTTTTGATTTAGGTTTAGGAGACATTATTTCAATTCGAATAGCAGGAAATATTATTAACAGAGAAATTGTAGAGAGTATTGAGTTTTCGTGTCAAAAAATAGGAACAAAATTGATTGTTATTTTAGGTCACTCAAATTGTGGGGCTGTTACTTATGCAGTTAATTCTCGGGAAGATGGACAATATTCCAGTATGACTTCTAAGATTGAAAAATCAATTATTGCTTGTAATTGTAGCAAGGAGAGAATGGACAATAATCCTAATATATTAGATAAAGTTATTGTTGCAAATACAAATAATTCTATAACAGAAGTATTATTAGCAAGCGATTTTTTAAAAGAGGAGATTAAGTATCAGCGAATTAAAATAGTTTCAGGGTTTTATGATACTAAAAATGGTCGAGTTACTTTTGATGAATTTTAAAATTTTGATGAATTAATTTTTCTTTTCGCTAAAAACTTACTATTTTCATAAATTAATATACAATTCACTGAAAATATGCTTAAAGTATTATTCGTAGTCATTTTAATTGTAAGTTTTTTTTCTTGTCAACATGAAAAAGAAGAAAATTGTGGTTTATGTGGTTTAAATATGAATCGAATAGATGCTCCTGCAACTCCAGAAGAAGCTATTCAAATGACAAAAGAACAAGATAATTCAACCATTGGTTCTGCTGAATTCCAGGAAAATAAAGCGAAAATTGTAAAAAAATATGGTGAACAATGGGGATTTTGTGAATGCGTTATATTAAATGATTCTATAGATAAACAAATTAAAGCAGGCAATCTCGATAGTAAATTAGAAGAAAGATTACAAGTTGTTGAAAAACATTGTAAAGCTTTTTTGATAATGGATAATAATATTACTCCTGAACAAAGAGAAATACATGAGAAAAAAGTAAAGAAATGTCTTCAATCTTCAGGAATTAAATAATTTTAGCTTTAAGATGTTGATTTCAATGTTTGATTATTTGCGAAGAATATTAGGTTGTATATTGTTGTTTTCGAGCAATTTTTTAATTGCTCAATATGATACGATACATTATATACCACCAGTAGCTTATTCGTATATAAATAATCAAACTGAAATTGTGTTTTCAACCAATTCGACAATTCCTGTAACGGTTTCAGTATATAAAAGCAATAATGTTTTTCTTTTTGATACAATTGTTGTTAAGGATATTCCAGTTAGGCATGTACTTGAAAATACGAATCCTTCGGGTGAGTTACTAACAAATAATAGCACATTACTTTCGGAAGGATTGAAAATAAGTGGGGCAATTCCATTTGCTGTCAATGTAAGAAATATAGGGAATGATACTTATTTCCCTTCTTTTACAGGTAATTATTCATTAACGAGCAAAGGAAAAAAAGCACTTGGTACAAAATTTCATTTAATAGGGTATAGGGTTACTAATTTGGTTTATGGAATATTAGCGATTGAAGACAATACAACGATTACAATCTCAAACAATACCAATCAGACAATAAATTTAAATGCAGGCGAAAGTTATTTGATTAACAGTATAACTTTAGGTAACAATATTGGAACAGCTGTAGTTTCAAATAAAAATATTTCATTAACTTCAAGTACCAATTCTGAATCTCCTGCGGGTTGTCATGATCCAATTGCAGATCAATTAATTCCTGATACATTAGCTGGAAAAGAATATTTAATCGTTAAAGGTCATGGCAATTCGACTTTAGAACAATTTACGATTGTTGCAATTTATGATAGTACTTATTACAATATTAATGGAGGTCCAAATGTACTTTTAGTAAATGCGGGAGATTTTAATACAATTTCAAATGGAGTTAATATTAACGATTATAAATTTTTATCAGCAAGTAAAAACGTATTAGTTGCTCAAGGTTCTGGAATTAGTTGTGAAGCTGGTCAAACAATATTACCTCCTTTAAGTTGTACAGGGTCTAAAATTATTCAAACTAAAGATTATTTGGGATTGAGTTATGATGTTTATGTAATAGCTCATCCAATTAGTACGCCAACACTAAATGGAATTCCTTTGTTAAATCCGATAATAATTAATGCCGATTGGAATTTATACATTTTTAATCAATCACTTGTTCCTATTGGCGAACCTATTTTATTGCAGTCATCAACATATATGCATTGTGGAATTTTACAAAGAAGTGGCGGTTATTCTATGTTTGATTATTTTTCTGGATTTGAAAACACAAATAAAATTGAAATTCAGTTATCAACATCTAATAACACAAATGAATTAATAGAAGGATGTGAGCATGCACAAATTGTAATTACACGTGATGATGCAACTTCTGAAGATGTTTTTTTAATAACAACAATTGGAACAGCTGTAAGTGGTGAAGATTATGAAAGTTTGATTTCATCAGATACGTTAATACAAAATCAATATAGCGATACACTTTATTTAAACACGTTGTATAACGAATATTTAGAAAATGATGAAACAATTCATCTTTTAATTTCTTATATTGATCATTGTTCAGGTTTACCTTATATATATGATACGGTTATAATGATTAAAAATTATTATCCAATGATTCATAATGATTTGGATTCAATTAATGTGTGTGATGAGACTGAAATCGATTTTGGATTATCAACAGTTGTTTCTCAAGGAGTTCCATCTTATCATTATTTTTGGGTCAATAATTTAGATTCAACTTTTTTTACTTCAGATTTTACATCCAAATTAAAGCCTAACGAAAATTTATACCATTTGACTGTAATTGATTCTTGTATGCATGTGATGGATGTTTTTTTTAATGTCTATAACCAATGCCCTATTTCAGTACCAAATGTTATAACAGCAAATAATGATGAAATAAATGATTTTTTTATAATCAAAAATTTAGAAGACTATAATCAAATCAAATTAATGATTTTGAATAGGTGGGGAAATGTTGTTTATGAAAATGAATATTATGATAATTCTTTTAATGGAAAAAATAATAACAATCGAAAATTACCGGCTGATGTCTATTTTTACAAAATTGAAATAATAAGCAATAAGTATTCTTATTCAAGTTTAGACGGGAACATTTTGTATGGAAATCTTACTGTTTTTGAGTGAAATTGTAAAAAACATTTACGGTTAAATGTAAAAAATGAACGTTTATACAATCTATATCTGAAAGTTTTAAAAGAAACTTTAAACTCGCTAAATTTGTATTAAGCATAAAGCTTGATAGTTTAGTAGTAGTTTAGTTAGGTAAAAAAAAAAGAGTATTTTTCATTTGAATTAATACTCTTTTTTTATGTTCAAAATGTTTAGAAAAAACAGAGAAAATTCTTACTCAAAAAATCTGTAACCTTTTTTAGAATTTATTAAATCGTTCTAGAAAGCCTTGTTTTTTTCGAACTGAAATTGGGATGATTTCTTTATTCGTTAACACTAACTCTAATTGCTCTCCTTTATTCAATTCTTTGATATATTTCATATTGATCACATGTGAATGATGTACTCTAATGAATGAATAATTTTCTAAAAAGTTTTCAAATGTTTTTAAATTTTTAGATGAGATTACTTTTTCTCCAGAAACCGTGAAGATGATAGAATAATTTCCATCAGCCTCAATGCGAATAATATCAGCAATTTTTAAAAAGGAACTTCCTCTTTCAGAGTTAATAATGATGGTGTTTGAGTCATCACCAGGTTTATTTAAATTGTTTAGTAAATTTTGTATTTCAATTTTCTTAGTACTATGTTTTTCTTTAGCACGTTCAATTGCTTCTTTCAACTCAGAAACATCAACTGGTTTTAAAATGTAATCTATTGCCCCAAAGCGTACCGCTTTAATAGCATATTCGTTATAGGCAGATACAAAAATAATTGAAAAATCAATTTTTTCCATGCTTTGGAGTAAATCAAAACCACCTCTTCCAGGCATGTGAATATCTAAAAAAACAATGTCTGGTTTTAAATTTCCGATGAGTTCTTCAGCTTGGTCTGCATTGTTTGCAATAGCAATTAATTGAACATCTGTGCAATAAGTGGAGATCATTTCTTTTAATGATAATGCTACTTTTTCTACATCATCTACTATTATTGCTCTCATATTAATTCGGAATTACGATTTTTACTTTCGTGCCAATTGATGAATTAAATTCATCAAATTTATCAATAGTTTCCACTTCAATTGAAATACCATTGATTTCTTTTAATGCTTGAATTTTTTCTTTTACTAACATTAATCCTTTTGATTCATGTGTAAAAGATGATAGATTTTTTAGTCGAAGAGCTTCTTTTCGTCCAATTCCATTATCTTCAATTAGGATGATGATGTTATCCTCAGATTCTTCTAATTCAATTGTCAGTTTACAATTTGTTTTTTTATGTCTTAATCCATGATTAATAGCATTTTCAACAAAAGGTTGTAATATCATGCTTGGAATTTCTAAATCGTTTAAATTATGATGACAATTATTTTGAAAATGATATTCAAACGGTAAATCAAATTGTAATTGCTCTAAATCAATGTAATAATTTAAGAATGTAATTTCTTTTTCCAAGGATACAAAATTATTTTTTACATGATCAATAGACATTCTTAATAATTTAGAAAAGCTACTTAATTTAGAATTTGCTAATAATTTGTCTCCGGACATAAATAAATGTTGAATTGCACTTAAACAGTTAAAAACGAAATGAGGATTCATTTGAGCGTGAAGAATTTGAATTTCAAGAGCTTTTATCTTTTTAGATAATTCTAGTTCTAATAATTCTTTTTGATAGGTTGATTCTATTTTTTCTCTTTTAATTTTTGATTTTAAATAAGTCACGAATAAAACAGCTATTAAAGTAATGGAAAATAGAATTAATATAATGAAATAAAATCTAAAATTTGCTGTTTCTTTTTGTTGTTCAAGATATTTAATTTCGTTTTTTTTCTTCCTAATTTCATTGTCTTTTTTTTCGGTTTCATAAATTGTTTTTAGCTCTGCTATTCTTCGATCATTCGCTTCGTTTAGCATTTTATTTCTATAGACGTCACTAATTTGTCTATAATTATGAGCTTGTTGGTATTCTTTATTAGCAAAAGAAACTTCAGATAAAAAAAGATAATTATAATAATAAACTACATTTGATATAGTTTTATTTTTTTTATTGTATTGAATGACTAAATCGGCATATTTTTTTGCTTTTAACGGTTCTTTTTTTGCGAGATAAATATAGCCTATTCTAGTAATGAAATCTTTTTGTTCAGCATCTAAATTTAAGAAGCCTGTAATTTCATAACCTTTTTCACAATACTTAATTGCTTTTTCATAATTCCCTAGATAAGCATACGATTGTGAAAGGCCATTGTAAATTTTATATAAACCATAACCTTTTTTTAAATTCGGATAATATTCAGCAGCATTTAATAGTTCATTGATTCCTTCTTGATATTTTTTACTATGAATTTTATTAATATTTAGATTTAAAAAGGAGAATGATTCGAGGGTATATTTTTTTAGTTTATGAAAACCTATTTTTGATTTATTAAAATATTCATCGGAAGGTTTAAATCGGTGTTGCATTCCTAATACTTTCCCTAAAGCATTTTCAGTTAACGTAATAAAAAAAAAAATTTTTTCTTTTTCAAAGATATTTAATGCTTTAATCAAATATGAATATGAATGACTAAATTCTCCAAATTCCAAATATTTCAAACCTTTTGCGTAGTAAATCTTTCCTTTGCTCTGAGATATATGATGCTTTTGTTGTAATACGATAGCTTTGTCTATATATGCTGTTGCTTCTGTTGTATGATTATACATTAAACTATAAGAGCAACTAATTAGAATTGTTGCCTCAAAAATACTTGTGTAATCTTTCTTTTTTTGAAAGTTGTTTATGGCTTTTTCTGAAAAAAGAATTGCTTTTTCATACAAACAAGAATCATAAAAATACTGCTTGCTAATCTCAAAATTTGAATTTCTTGTATTTTGTCCAAAAAAATGAACGGGGACAATTATGATTGATAAATAGAGAATATATTTTTTTTAAAAAATCATTTATTTACTTTTCAACTAATATACTGCGACTTATTTAAACTAAAAAATCAAAATAGATCAAGATTCAATTTTTTTAATGCTATTATTCACAGAATTTACAACTTTCCCTACACTTATTTGCTAAAAACAAACGTTTATACAACCTTCTGGTTTAATGTTGTTTTAGGGATTCAGTTCAGTAGTAGTCAATTAGTTCAAGATGGTAGTTATATTTGGAATATTCGTTTTGGAATAAAAAAAGATGATGATTTAAAAAATATTACTGGTACTACTGAACTGAATCCCTAAAACAACATTAAACCAGAAGGTTGTATAAACGTTTGTTTTTAGCAA
>JACOTM010000121.1 GCA_016178305.1 Flavobacteriia bacterium
TGATTGAAAAGTTAATCAATAAAAGAGAAGAATAGTTGGTTCAGAGCATCCCGATTCTCATCGGGAGGGTCACAGGTTCGAATCCTGTATTTCCCACTTAATAAAAGACTTGCATATTTGCCAGTCTTTTTTTTTTTAAAAAAATCAATTTATGTATTACACCTATATCCTTTTTTCTATAAAAAATTAATAAATATTATATTGGTTCAACAGCGGACATTGAACAAAGAATTAAAAAGCATAATACTAATCATAAAGGATTCACTGGAGGTATTGGAGATTGGAAAATTGTGTTTATTGAAATTTTTCAAACCAAATCTGAATCTACACAAAGAGAAATTCAAATAAAAAAATGGAAATCAAGATCAATGATTGAAAAGTTAATCAATAAAAGAGAAGAATAGTTGGTTCAGAGCATCCCGATTCTCATCGGGAGGGTCACAGGTTCGAATCCTGTATTTCCTACTTAAATTTCATATATAAAACGTTATAAAATTAACATATAGCTATTAAAATTATGTTTTTATTAACGATAATCTTCTAAAAATTTTTTTTTCTCAAATTAGTTTTGTAGATTCGCCTTACAATTATTCGTAAGAAGTATTTTAATGAAGCAAAATGCAATATATAATTTGAGTGTATCCTCCGGCAAAATGGCGGGTAACTCTGTTGTATTTTACTTTATTACTTTATCTGCTATTACAACCATCTTAACTACAACAACAATTACTACTATTACCCTTTAGGGGTTTTAGTATATTCACCTCCGTTAGGCTTATGCCGTATTTGAACAAAAAAGTTGAACTTTTTCGTTCATTCAATTTTCAAACTTTTATAATTTAATTTTTGCATATCATGCACGTACTAAAATTTGGCGGTACTTCTGTCGCCAATTCAAAAAACATTGAAAAAGTTGTTGAGATAGTTCAACAATCTATATTAAATCATAAATCATTTGTCGTTGTATCTGCCTTAAGCGGAATAACTGATTTATTAATTGAAACCGCTGATCTTGCTTCTGTTCAGGATGAGTTATATCAAAAACGTTTAAAAACGATTGAGGAAAAACATATTCAAACAGTAAAAGAATTAATTCCTTTACTAAATCAAAGCTCTATTCTAAGTCAAGTTATGAAAATGTGTAACGAACTGGAAAATTTATGTGATGGTATAGCATTAATTGGTGAGTTATCTGCTAGAGCGAAGGATAAAATTATTGGTTATGGTGAATTACTGTCTTCCTTAATTATTTCAGCTAAATTTTCATCGGTGCACCTTGAAAATGAATGGGTGGATGCCCGAAAAGTCATTCGTACAAATTCAAATTTTGGTTTGGCTGAAGTCGATTTTGAAGTGACTAATAAAATACTAAACGAATTACTATCAAAATCTAATCGGCAATTATTTGTCATGCCTGGATTTATAGCCGGTAGTCCAGATGGAATTTCAACAACATTGGGTCGTGGGGGTTCCGATTATAGCGCTTCAATTATTGCAGCAGCTATCAACACTTCGGTTTTAGAAATCTGGACCGATGTCAGTGGAGTTATGACTGCTGACCCACGATTAGTGAGTAATTCCAAAGTAATTCCGAGAATTTCTTACTTTGAAGCAATGGAATTATCCCATTTTGGAGCAAAAGTCATTTATCCACCCACAATTAAGCCTGTAATGGATAAAAATATTCCTATCTGGATAAAAAATACTTTCTCTCCAAAAGATTACGGAACCTTAATTGAATCTGAAGTTCCAAATCAAAATAAGAATTTAATCTGTGGACTTACAAGTATTAAAAAAATTGCCTTATTGAATTTTGAAGGTTCCGGAATGGTTGGAATTCCCGGTATCTCTATGCGTCTGTTTGGAGCTTTATCGAAGGATAAAATCAACGTCATCTTAATAACACAGGCTTCTTCCGAACATTCAATCTGTATTGCAGTTGAAGATTCGTCTGCAGAAGCAGCTAAATTGGCTGCTGACACAGAATTTGAACATGAAATTAATGCAGGAATTGTTGATCCGATTAAGGTGGAAGCAGATCATTCTATTATTGCTTTGGTAGGTGATAACATGAAAAGTATGCCAGGTATTTCAGGAAAAATGTTTGGTGCTCTTGGTCGAAATGGAATTAATATCAGAGCAATTGCGCAAGGTTCTTCCGAAAAAAACATTTCGGCTGTAGTTAAAACTTCAGATGTGGAAAAAGCAATTAACGTACTACATGAAGATTTCTTCGAAGACGAAGTGAAACAACTCAATCTTTTTTTAGTCGGAGTTGGAAATGTTGGCGGGAAATTATTAAGTCAGCTACAGCAACAAAAAAACTATTTACAAAAACATTTACATCTTCAAGTAAATATTGTGGGAATTGCCAATAGTAAAAAAATGCTTCTTGATGTTTCTGGGATTTCTTTGGAAAATTGGAATGAACAATTAAATAATGGAGCTACAACAGATTTAAATGAATTCGTATCATTCATTCATAGTAACAATTTACGTAATTCAGTTTTTGTTGATGTAACCTCCAATCAAAATGTAACTGATTATTATGGTGGATTATTAAAGAAAAGTATTGCTGTTGTTGCTTGTAATAAAATTGCCAGTTCTTCCAGTTATGCTGTTTATTCTGATTTAAAAAAATTGGCTCAAAAATACAATACTTCTTATCTTTTCGAAACAAATGTTGGCGCAAGTTTACCAGTGATTGGTACTTTAAAAGACTTAATGCAAAGCGGTGATAAAGTAATTAAAATTGAGGCCGTCCTTTCAGGAACATTAAATTTTGTGTTTAACACGTATGATGGAACCGAAACTTTTTCTTCTGTAGTACAACAAGCAAGAGATGAAGGATATGCTGAACCGGATCCGCGTATTGATTTAAGTGGTATAGATGTAATGCGTAAAATTCTAATTCTTGCCAGAGAATCCGGTATTGCAATGGAAATGGATGAAATAGTAAGTAGTTCTTTTCTTCCGGAAGAATGTATGAAAGGTGACGTCTCTGCTTTTTATGATTCAATGTTGAAGCATGAAAGTCATTTCAAATCATTATACAGCACAGCTGAAAGAGAAGGTTGTCGCCTTAAATTTGTTGCGAAATTAGAAAATGGTAAGGCTTCTGTCGGACTACAACATATTGGTGAGGGTCACGATCTATTTCATTTATACGGAAAAGACAATGTGGTTTTATTCTACACGAATCGTTATAGTGAACAACCCCTTGTAATAAAGGGTGCCGGCGCCGGTGCTGATGTTACAGCCTCCGGAATTTTCGCAGATATCTTAAGAACAGTTAAAATATAATTATGAATAACAAGATAATAAAAGTATTATCCCCTGCGACTGTTGCTAATGTCGCTTGTGGATTCGATGTATTAGGGTTTGCCTTAAACGACATTAACGACGAATTGGTGATGAGAATCATTCCTAAAAGGGGTGTGACTATCATCAATAAAGATGATTTTAATCTACCTGTTGAACCGAAACAAAACGTAATTGGTATCAGCCTTCTCGCCCTGCTTGAAGAAATAGAAGACGAAATCGGATTTGAAGTGAAAAGTACGAAACATATTCGTCCGGGGAGTGGAATTGGTTCCAGTGCTGCAAGTGCTGCCGGAGCAGTTTTTGGTGCAAACCATCTCCTGAATAATCGTTTTACAAATGATGATTTAATTCGATTTGCCATGCAGGGTGAAGAACTGGCTTCAGGAGCAAAACATGCTGATAACATTGCGCCTTGTATTTATGGTGGTTTTACATTAATTCGCAGTAATGATCCTTTGGATATTATTCCAATTCCTGCTCCTTTTTTATATGTAACGATCATTCATCCACAAATTGAAATCAAAACTTCAGATGCAAGAAGTGTATTGAAAAGACAAGTATTATTAGCGGATGCAGTAAAACAATGGGGAAATGTTGGTGGGTTAATCGCCGGATTAATGAAAAATGATTATGAACTTATCAGCCGTTCGTTGGTGGATAATATTGTTGAACCCATAAGAAGCATTTTAATTCCTTGCTTTGATGAAGTAAAAAGTAAAAGTCTGGCCGCCGGAGCTTTAGGAGGTGGTATTTCGGGTTCCGGTCCATCCATGTTTATGATTTCTAAGGATCAAAAAATGGCTCTTGAAATTGAAAAGATTGCTAAAAAAGTCTATGAAAAGATTGGACTACCCTGTCATACATATGTTACAAATTTAAATAAACGAGGAGTCCAAATTCAAGAAATGAACGAACTAATACAAAACGAAAATGCATTACTTTAGTACAAATAAAAAAGCCCATTCAGTTAATTTCCGTGAAGCCGCTTTAGCTGGAATGGCACCTGATAAGGGTTTATATTTTCCGGAAGAAATCCCTAAATTATCAGCTGATTTTATTTCAAATTTAAAATCAAAGTCGAAAGCTGAACTGGCATATGAAATAATTAAACCCTATGTTAGTAATTCCATTCCTGAAGGAGTTCTGGCTAAAATTTGCTCTGAAACTGTCAACTTCGATTTCCCTTTGGTTCAGGTAAATGAAGACATTTATTCTCTGGAATTATTTCACGGTCCTACATTAGCTTTCAAAGATGTTGGCGCTCGGTTTATGAGTCGTTGCCTGAGTTATTTTTCAAAAGAATCAAAGAAGAAAACAACTGTTTTGGTGGCGACATCGGGTGATACGGGGAGTGCTGTGGCAAATAGTTTTTTAGGTGTTGAAGGAGTTGAAGTTGTCATTTTATATCCATCAGGAAAGGTGAGTAATATTCAGGAATTACAATTAACCACACTGGGGAATAATATTAAAGCCATTGAAATTCAAGGAGATTTTGATGATTGCCAACGATTGGTGAAAGAAGCATTTTCTGACAATGAATTGAATCAAAAAATGAATTTAGTATCTGCTAATTCTATCAATATTGCTCGCTGGTTATCGCAGCAGTTTTATTATTTCTTTGCGCTCCAACAGTGGTCTCATCCAAAACCTCCTGTTATTTGCGTACCAAGTGGAAATTTTGGAAATATTTGCGCCGGATTAATTGCGCATTTATCTGGTTTACCTGTTGCGCATTTCATCGCAGCTTGTAATAGTAATGATGCTTTTCCCGATTACATTAAAAGTGGATATTACAATACAAAAGACTCGATATCAACAATTTCAAATGCAATGGACGTAGGAAATCCAAGCAATTTTGTTCGGATATTAGAATTATTTAATCACCAACATGAAAAAATCAAGCAAAAAATAAGCAGCTTTAGCGTGAACGATGAACTGACGGAAAAAACGATTTCCGAAGTTCACAGAAAGTATAATTATTTATTAGATCCCCACGGCGCAGTCGCCTATTATTCATTACGAAGTTATTTAGATGAACATCCCCATGAAAAAGGAATTATTTTAGAGACAGCTCATCCTGTTAAATTCAATACTGTCGTTGAGCCTATTATCAAAAAACACATCGAAGTTCCTCTTTCCGTTCAATCATTATTGGAAAAACAAAAAATAACAGTAAAAATAAACCCAATGTTTGGCTTGTTAAAAAAAGAACTCAAATGATTACTCCCCAGAAAATGGATGTGACCCTGAATCAATTGGATATAAGTCTAAAAATTAGAACAAAAAAAAGCCCTTGCAAAAATTGTAAAGGCTTTATAAAAGTGGCATCGACTTACTCTCCCATCCCCAACACAGTTGGGGACACACGTACCATCAGCAACCAAACTCAAAATTAATTTCAAAAAAAAAGCCCTTGCAAAAA
>JACOTM010000122.1 GCA_016178305.1 Flavobacteriia bacterium
ACTCAAATTTTAAAGGCTCAATTTTATTAAAAAGTTGTGATTTTTTTTTTGTTTTATTCGCCCTTGTTATCTCTGGAATATTTTTATTTCCATCAATTTTAACTTCATCAATTTCTGAAGAATTAAAAGTTACTATTCGAACATCAGCACCTGGTTCGACCCATTTCGTTTCAACAAATGCTCCTTTATTAAATGCTGAAACACTAATTGGTCCATTCACTTGACCACTATTTTTCACTTTTACAACTGTAGTATTTTCTTCTTTTTCAACACTCACAATTTTATAATCTATATGATTTGTCGTTTGAATTAAATCATTAAATAGCCAAGACAAATCTTTTCCTGCAATTTTTTCAAACGAAGCTTTCATATCCTCTGGTTGCGGATGTTTAAATTTCCAAGTTTCAAAATACGCATGTTGACATTTACCAAAAAGATCTTCCCCTAAATAATCCTTTAAATAAAACATTACCAACCCCGTTTTCATATACATAATTGCTCCATAATTAGCACTTGTAAAATCTGCTGAATGTGTTTCAATTGGCTGATCCTCACCAATTATAGCCATAAATCGATACGAAATATCGCTTAAATCATGGTGATTTAGATGATCTAAGTGAAATTTGCCGTTTAAAACCATGTCCGACATTCTTGTATTTTCAGGATATTTTGTTTGTATATATCGAACTTCATTCAAAGTATTCATTCCTTCATCCATCCAACCATGAACTCGTTCATTTGAACCTAAAATTCCATAAAACCAGTTATGCCCAACTTCATGCACAATCACCACTTCAAGTTCTTCTTTATTGCTTGTATTTCCAATAACCGTTACATTTGGATATTCCATACCTCCCCCAGCGCTAATTGTTCCATCAACAGCTGTTACTTGACTATAAGGATAATCTCCATTCCATAAAGAATAATAATATGTTCCATCATTGATATATTCGATTGAATTTTTCCAAACATTTGCATTTTTAGGTGTAAACATTGCCCAAGTAATTACTTTTCTTTTTGATGCTGGCATTATCACTTCTCCTTTCAATACTTCAAATCGTTTGTCAGCAAACCACGCAAAATCATGAACGTTATGCTGCATATATCTTAACGTTTTAAATTCAGAAGAAGAACTAGGAAAAGACATATCCGCTTTTTTTCGATCGACAAATTCATTATTTTCAAATTTCTTTGCTGTTTTAATTGCTTTTTCATTTAAATAAGCAATTTCAGATTCTGTTTGTAAATCTCCAGTTGCGCCAACGATATAATTTTTAGGTAAAGTAATCGTAACATCAAAGGAGCCATATTCAGAATAAAATTCACCTTGATTCAAATATGGAATTGGATTCCAACCATTTTTATCATAAACTGCTGGCTTAGGATACCACTGTGTAATTTGATACGATTGTCCAACATGACCTAAACGAGAAATTTCACCACTTGGAATTTTCACTATAAATGGGGTTGAAACGATTAATCTTTCTCCTGGTAATAACGGTGTTTTCAAAATGATTCGACAAATATCTATGTTATTTGCATCAATTTCCCAAGTAGCTTTTTCTCCATTTACTTTAAAGTCGATGCCGCTAATATTTCCTTTTAAACTATCGGCACCAAATTTCAAAATTGTCTTACCACTTTTCCATAATTGTTGCCCCAAACCAGTCTTTTCATTTTTATATGCATTTGGCCACAAGTGAATGTAAATAAAATCCAATTTATTTGGCGAATTATTGACATATTCAAATTCTTCAACAGCAGTAATCTCATGCTTTGAATCATCTAATTTTACATCTATTTTATAATTAACCTCTTGCTGCCAATAGTTTTGGGCAAAAAATGATGTTATAAAAAAAGTCAAAAAAATACTTGATAGTAAAAGTTTCATAAATTTCTGTTTATTCTTAGATGAACAAAGATGCAAAAAGTTACAGAAATAAGTATAAAATATTACTTGAAAGGAAAATCAATATTTTAGATGTTCGATTTTAGATGTTGAATGAAATTCAAATAAATCAAACATTGCAATTATCAATGAGCTTCTTCTTTAGGATCTTCTGGTATTAATTTGGGTGCATTTTTTACATTTTGTAAATTATCCAAGAAATCTTCCAATTGAGAAATAGACAATTGTTTTGCTATAATATTTTTATTTTTATCCAAAACAAAGACTCTTGGAGTAGATACAACATCATAATAATCATCGTATTTAACAGACTCCATTGTGGTAAATTTTGGGATCACCTGATTTGCGTTTGTGGTAACAATCCGATACAAAGATTCTGTCAAAGCGACATTGGTAAATGTCAAATGATTTTCTTTAATAAACTTTTTCCATAATTCATAATCTTTCCCCATAGCAGCTGTTACAGCAAAAACTTCCACATTTCTCGCTTTCAGTTTTTCCGCGTATAACTTTTGAAGTTTTGGAGTTGTTATTTTACAATGACCACATTCAGGAGACCAAAAATAAAGTATTGTATATTCACTTTTCAGGCTATAAAAATCTTTCCAAACTTTATCTGTTGTATCTAAAAGGATAATGTTCGCCGCTTTTACTCCAACAACTAAATTTTTTTGAACATTAATTTTACTGCAAAAATCTTCTATCTTATCTTCTTTCATCCAAATAGCGGGATATTTACCTTCGCTATTTTTCGTACAGATGTATTTTTCTCCTATTTTGATCCAAACTTTATCCATTCCCATGATTTTGTTCTTCTCAAAAGAAGTCATCATCCAAGTAACGGTCAATTCATAAACTTTTGATTTTGGGTTTAATTTATCAATTAATTCATAACCATATTTCAAAATTGAATCAGGATGTTGAATCATCATTGTCTTGCCAAAATAAGTATCTAACTTATTATTATATAAAGGAGTACTTGCTATCCTATCATCTTTCAAATCAAAATTATCAAAAAAATGAGTTCTATAATATTTGTATTGAAACAAAGAATCTATAATTCTTCCATCTTTATCTTTAGGAGGTTCTGGAATCTGAATATCTAATGACATTTTTACAATTTTGGAAACAAATGTACTTGGATTTGTTTCCATTAATTTATTTTGAAAAGCTAATACTTCTTCTGAAATCAGTTTAATTTTTTGAGTAAATTCTTTGTATTTAGGATCATTAACATCTTTTATTTTAGCTTGTTCTTCAGATAGCTTATTCATCTCAATACGTTTATCACTTAAATAATTCATGTATTCAACAAACAACTTATTTTCAGCAGATTTTTTAACTTTCATGTTTTTAAAATAATCTGGTCCGAATGTTTCAATTTCTACTTCCTCATTGTTATAAACAAATTCAAAATACTTTTGACCTGGCAATAAAACAGCTAAAATTCCTGGCAATTGTTTTTGACCATTAAACTCTACTATCCCCCCTTTAATATTAGCCGTATCAGCATAATATAATTTATTTCCAGTATATCTACAAAGATGAATTGTTGTATCTTTTTGACCAACAATGTTAAACTTTATTTTTTGAGCATAAATAGTTGTTAGACTAAAAATGGAAATTAGAATTAATATATTTTTCATTGAAATATTGCTAATAGTTTGTGATTATTGTTTCATTTGTTCATCCTCTTCAGGATCGGGGGGAAATAACTTTGGAGCATCTTTAATATTTTGAAGTTTATCTAAGAAATCCTCTAACTGAGAGATAGACAACTGTTTAGCAATGATTTTTTTATCCTTATCTAATACAAACACACGTGGTGTTGAATAAATATCGAATGTTTTTGAAAAATTAAGAGCTTCTAATGTCGTAAATTGAAGAAATGGACGCGCATCTGTCATTGCGGCTTTATACAAAGCATCTGTCAAAGCAACATTAATAAATGTCAAATGATTATCTTTTATAAACTTTTTCCATAATTCAAAATCTTTATCAATTGCTTTTGAAACTGCAAAAACTTCAATATTTCTTGCTTTAAATTTTTCGGCATACAATCGTTGTAATTTAGGTGTTGTTTTTTTACAATGGCCACATTCAGGATCCCAAAAATAGAGAATTGTATATTCACTTTTTAAACTATAATAATCTTGCCATTTTGTATCTGACGAATCTTTCAAACAAATATTTGGCGGAACAATCCCTAAAATAGTATATTTTTGGGCATTAGCTCTTTCACACAATTCTTTTAATTTTTCTTCAGGCATCCAAAAAGCAGGTGATTTACCTTCTGAATTTTGAGAACAATAATAACGTTCAGCCATTTTTACAAAAACTTTATCCATTCCCATGATATTACTTTTTTCATAGTTAGAAGTAATCCATGTTAAACAAAATTCAAATGTTTTCGTTTTTTGATCCAATCTATCTAAAAAATCATATCCGTATTTTATTATTGTATCCCAGTGCTGAACCATCATATTTTTACTAAAATATCCTTCCACTTTATTTTGAAAAATAGGTGTATTAACTAATCTTTCATCTTTTAAATCTACATTATCAAAATAATGGGTGCGATAGAAATGATATTGAAACAAAGAATCAATGATTACACCATTTTTATCTTTTGGAGCAGGTGGAATCACAATGTCCATAGACATCTTAACAATTTTAGAAACTAATCTTGCTGGATTATTAGCTATTAAATCTTTTTGATATTGAACGACTTCATCTGAAATAGCTTTCAATTTTTCTTTCTCAGTTGTAGTGCTTGATTCTTTTCGTTTCACAGCTAAATATTGCATATAAGTCACGAAAACTTTATTTTCCTCTGACTTTTTCACCTTCATTGTTTGAATAAAATCAGTCGTTGACGTTTCAATAGTTACGTCTTCATTGTTATAAATAAATTCAAAATACTTTTGTCCAGGCATTAACACAGCTAAAATTCCTGGTTTTTGTTTGGACCCATCGAATACGACATCTCCACCTTTAATCAAAGCTGTGTCCGCATAGTACAAATTTTTGCCATAATATCTAACTAAATGAACTGTTGTATCTTTTTGGCCAATAATTTTAAATTTCAATTTTTGACTAAACGAAATTGATGAAATCAAAATAATTGCTAACAAAAGTATTTTCCTCATAATTCTAAACTTAATTATTAATTGAATTTAACTTAAAAACGCTCCAAAGTTAAAAAACAAATCTTTTTTAACATTTCTTTAACGATTAATATTGTTTAAAAATTTCTTTTTTTGCACTCTTAAAACTTGAAACAGCAAATAACACATAAGAGATCAACAAGATAACTAAACTTTGCCACGTCAATCCTTTATCAATATACAATCCTCCCTCGTCAAACATTTTGTCTAAAAAGAATTTAAAAATAAAGAAAATCAAAATCCCTATTCCAGCAACATATCCAAATATTTTAACGAAATAAATAAAAAATGATTTAATTAATTCTTTCGGGTGGTATCCTATGCGCATTAAGGTTCTTACTTCGTATAAATTACGAGACATTAGTAATTGCATATATTGAATCAAAACTAAACCTGATACAAAAACAGCAATGATTGAAATCCCTAAGACAACTAAAATCAATGTCCCTACGACACTTTTCAATCTTCCAATCATCATTTGAGAATTTTTAGATTCCAAGCCTTTTTTAGTCAACAATTCTTCCACCAAGCCAAATTGACTTTCTTCTCCCGAAATCATGACTTGTGTGATTTTTTGTTCCGTACCATCAGAATAAATATCATTTCCATATTTCATAAAAGATTCTGGCACTAACAAAGAACTCACCTCATTGGTAAATCCGATGATACGCGCGTCAACTTTTTCTTCAATTTGTTTTTCACTATTCCATAATTTGAATTTAAATTTTATCCCCATCGCTAAATCATCCGAAACTTGAGGAATTCCACTCGCACTCATAAAAGTGTTTAACATAACCAAAAATTCTCTAGGCATAATTAATGGTACATATTTATCTCCTTTTTTCCAATGCCATTTCGATGTTTTTACATCTAAAAAATTTGCATCGACAGTCTGAATAAAAACATCTGTTCTAAAATAAGGAACCAATGGATCATCTGTTTGAAAAGAAACATCAAAATTATTGCTAATTACTGGTTTTACATCTTTAACAAAAGACTCAGCAATCATATTATTAATTTCATTTTTGGAAAAATCTGTTTTCGTTAAATTCAAGCTACTTGAGTTCGTTACTTTTTTCTGAACAATGATTGTATTTGGACCTAAAATATCAGCTCCTTTTCCAAACTCATTGACTTTCACTAAATAATGAATGGAAGTAATCAAAAAAGTTATCCCCATAAAAGCTCCGACCATAGCAATAATCAACTGCTTTTTATCTTGATTCTTGAATAATAATTTATTTATCATGGCTTAGAGTTTTAATTCTTGATCATATTGATATCCGTGACTATCTCCCAAAGTAGTCAAAACGAAACCTGCATTTTGTTCACCACATCTTTTATCGATTAATTGCATGCATTTTTTTGCATTTAACTCATCTAAATGAGAATAAGGTTCGTCCATAATCAACCATTCAAAAGGCTGACACATCGCTCGAACAATTGCCAAACGCTGTTGCTGTCCCATTGATAACAAACCGCATTTTTGCTCCCATTTATTATCAATTTCTAATCGTTCGAGCATTTCTTTTAATTCAGTTTCAGTATAAACATGAGTTAATTTGTTTTTTAAAATCAAATTTTCAGCAACTGTCAAGTTAGGAAATAGTTGTAAATCTTGGTAAACAACTGAAACTTTTTCTTGTCGGATTTTTGTCCATTCATCTGGAGAAAAAGTTAGTATATTTCTACCATCGTATGTTAATTTTCCTTCATAATCTCTCCGTAATCCAATTGTTGTCATGGTAAAAGTTGATTTTCCTTTACCACTAGAAGCATTTAACAAAATATGTTTCCCTGGCACAAGTTCAATATAATTTCCCCAAATACTTTCAGATCCATGTTGAATAGAAGCTAAAGGAAAAGGCATGATATGATCGAGAATAATTTTCATAATCTTATTATTTAGATGGTATAATTCAAGAATCGTTCCAATTTTAATCGAGATGAATCAATGTTAATAATCACATGAAACTAGAATTCGAAATTCAATTGTATTGAATCTAGTCAAAATCAATTTGCTCTGGATAGGTAATCAAAACCGCTCGATGAGCTTTCTGAAACACGAACAAACTTCCTGCTGCTAATGCTGAAGCTCCTATTTTTTTTGCCAATCTTAAATCATTTATTGATCCAGCACCACCTAAAGCCACAACAGGTATTTTAACAGATTTTGCAACAGACTCAATTAATTTTAAATCATAACCCGACATCGTACCATCTTGATCAATTGAATTGATGATAATTTCACCTACGCCTGCATCTTCCATTTTTTTAGCATAATCGATAGGTGAATAGTTCGTGTTATTTTCTCCACTTAATGTATAGACGGCTTGTTTTTTTGTTAGCCAATGTTTTTTAACATCAATTGAAGCGACAATACTTTGAGAACCAAAAATATCAGTTGCTTTTTTAATTAATTCAGGATAGGAATGTGTTATTGAATTTAAAATTACTTTTTCAACACCTAAATTAAATAATTTTTCAATTTGTTCAATTGTTGAAATTCCACCACCATAACCAAGGGGCATAAAACATTCGGTCGTAATTTCAGAAATCAACTTAAAATTAGGTCCTTTTTTCTCCTTAGAAGCTGTAATATCTAAGAATACTAATTCATCCACTTCTTTATCATTGAAAATTTTAATCGCATTTATTGGATCTCCAATATAAGTTGGATTTTTAAATTTGATTGTTTTCACTAATCCGTTGTCTTTTAACAAAAGACAAGGAATAACACGTGTTCTTAGCATTTTTCAATGAAATTTTTTATTAGTTGCATTCCAAATTTATGACTTTTTTCTGGATGAAATTGAACTCCCATTATATTATCCTCATGAATAGCTGAATCGAAATCGTAACCAAAATGAGTTTTCATTAATACATTCGTTTGGTTCTTACATACCGCATGGTATGAATGCACAAAGTAAAAACGAGAAGGATCTGGAAGATTTTCGCAAAGAGGATGGGAATTAGGAATCAGAACTTCATTCCATCCCATGTGAGGTACTTTTAATTCTGGAAAACTCTTCAATTGAAATTTTTTAATTTCAGCATCAATCCAACCCAAACCACTAACATTACCTTCTTCGCTGTAATTTCCGAGCAATTGCATACCTAGACATATACCTAAAATAGGTGTTTTTTGAATAATCACTTTTTCATTTAAAGCACCTATTAATTCAAGTTCTTTTAAATTTTGCATGGCTTTATCAAATGATCCAACACCAGGTAAAATCAGCTTAGTAGCTTTTTTTATCACCTCAACATCAGACGAAACAACAGACTGATAACCAACCTTTTTTATAATGTTAGTTATAGAACCTAAGTTCCCCATTTTGTAGTCAACGATAACAATCATAGCTCAAATGTAGTGAATTATTAGAAATATATTAGCGAAAATATTTTTTTGTTTTAGTGAATATTTTTTAACTAATTCAAGATTTTAAATGGCGTAAATAAATTTATAACGTACCTAAAATTTTTAATTAATAGAATAGAATCAAGAGTATTCACTAAAAATCGTTTTATAAAGAGGTTTTTATTAGTAGCTTTACAATAGAAAACCTCAAAACAATGAAAAATTATAAATGAAAGTACTATTTTTTGCAACAAATTCATATCCCTATGGTAAAGGCGAGCCATTGGTAGCGAATCAGATAGAGTCATTAGCAAAAGAATTTGATAAAATATATATTATCTCATCAGATGAAATAAATGAAATAAGTTACGAACTACCTCAAAATGTAGGTCATTTTAAATTATCATTTCGTTTGAATTATATTCAAAAAATTACTGGCTTACTCAATATTTTTAATAAAAATGTAGTTGAAGAAAGAAAAATAATTTCAGGTATTTATCATCCTAAAAATTCTTTCTCTATTTTTAAAGTAATGCTCAACTCATTTACTTTAGCTAAACGTTACGAAAGGTTTTTTAATAAATTTATAATAAAAAACAAACTTGATAAAGATGAACTTTATTTTCACTCTTATTGGTGTACAGAAGCAGTAATTGGTTTCGCTTTGTTAAAAAAGAAATACCCAAATTCATGTATGGACTCTAGAATTCATGCTTATGATTTATATTTAGAGAGACATAATCCCGAATATTTACCGTTTAGAAAATTAATCATTGATAATATTAATAAATTGTTCTTTATTTCAGAACAAGGAAAAAAATATTTTGAAAACAAATACCAAAAATTCATTAAACATGATCAGTTGATTATTAATAGACTAGGTGTAAATCATTTGGTTGACTTAAATATTCCGAAAGAAAAAAATGTTTTTAATGGAATTAGAATTGTCAGTTGTTCTTCAATAATTGAACTAAAAAGACTTAATTTAATTATCGAAACACTTTCGTTAATCGATAATCTTTGCATAGAATGGATTCATTTTGGAGATGGGTATTTACAAAATGAAATAGAGCATTATGCAGAAGATAAATTATTAAACAAAAAAAATATTAGTTACCAATTTAAAGGATTTATTGATAACGAAAAATTACATTATTATTATCAAGAAAATCAAGTAGATCTTTTTATTAATACGAGTTTATATGAAGGAATTCCTATAAGTATTATGGAAGCGTTTGCTTTTAGAATACCTTGCATTGCAACTAATGTTGGAGGAGTTTCCGAAATAGTAAATGAGGAAAATGGATTTTTATTGAATAGTGATTTTGAATTGAACGAATTAAAAGAAATTATTTATTCATTTAATTCATTTTCAAGGGATATTAAATTAAAATTTCAAAAAAATGCTTTTGACACATGGTATAAAGATTACAATGGCGTAACAAATTATAATAATTTAATTAAAAATATCGTACCAGCTTTTAAGCAATGCTCACGTTGTTTATATGACAATAAGGATTATCCTGAAATAAAATTTGATATTGAAGGAGTTTGTGATATCTGTCATATTTATGATGATTTACAAGCTAAAACGGTATTTAAAAATGATGAAGGTGAAAAAAAACTAAAAAGTTTATTATCTAAAATTAAAGAAACGGGTAAAAATAAACAATATGATTGTATTTTAGGTGTTAGCGGAGGAGTTGACAGTAGTTATTTAGCCTCTTTAGCCAAAGAATGGGGATTGAAACCATTAATCTTACATGTCGATAATGGTTGGAATAGTGAGTTAGCAACGAAAAATATTGAAAATATATTAAAAGTTTTAAATTATGATTTATATACACATGTGATAAATTGGGAAGAAATGAAAGATATGCAGCTTTCATTTCTTAAAGCATCAGTTGTAGATATTGATCTTCCTTTTGATAATGCCTTTATGGCGATATTATATCAAATTGCAAAAAAATATAAAATAAAATATATCCTTTCTGGTCATAACACAGTAACAGAAGGCTGGATGCCCCCAAATTTTACACATTACAAATTGGATACGATTAATTTAAAAGCTATCCATAATCAATTTAGTGATCTAAAAACTAAATCTTTCCCATTAATTAGCCCCTTTAAACTTTGGTTTTATAATAAATTATACAAAGTTAAATTTGTTTCTCCTTTAGATTTTGTAGAATATAATAAAGCCGAAGTAAAGAAAAAATTAATCGAACATTTAGGCTGGAAAGATTATGGGGGAAAACATTATGAGAATTTATTTACTAAGTTTTATCAAGGTTATATTTTACCTGAAAAATTTAAAATAGATAAAAGAAAAGCTCATTTATCAACATTAATTTGCTCGAAACAAATATCAAAAAAAGAGGCATTAGAAGAGATTCAATTACCCGCATATCTTGAATCTGAACTGGAGCAAGATAAAGAATTTTTCAGAAAAAAAATGGGACTTGAAGCAGCTGAATTTGAACAGATAATGAGAGAACCAATTAAAAGGCATACAGACTATCCTTCATATATAAATATGATCAATCGATTAAGAAAGATTAAATATCTTTTTATTAAACATAAATAATAAATGAAAAAAATTCTGATAATTTCGTATTTCTATCAACCATGTAATTTAACAGCATCTCAAAGAGTTGGTGGTTGGGCAAAATATTTATCAGAATATGGCTTCTACCCAATCATAATTACTCGTAATTGGGATCAAAAAATTAATTCACCAGAAGATGTGTTATTAGATTCAGGAAACGAATTGATTCATGAAAAAACAAATCAACAAGAGATCTATTATTTACCCTATAAAGCAAGCCAAAGGGATCGGATATATAGCTCCAATAAAGGTCGAAAAAAAATTCAGAAATTAAGTAAACTTTTTACATTAAAAGATTTAATATTTGAGAATTATTCAAATAGTGTAATTCCTTTCTCTAATATTTATAATCAGGCCAGATCATTATTAAAAATTGATAAATCTATTGAATTAATGATAATTTCAGGTAATCCTTTTATTCAATTTAAATTTGGCTATTTACTACATCAAGAATTTGGAATTAAATGGATTGCAGATTATAGAGACGATTGGAATACCTCAGAATTAAACTCAAATTTAAGTTCATTTCAAAAAATAATTTCAAAAATACAAACTAAAAGCGAAAAAAAATGGATTAATACTGCTGAATGCATCACTTCAGTATCAAATGTTTATGCTAGTAAAATAAGTAGTTTTGTAAATAAACCAGGATATGTTATATTAAATGGATTTGATGAGATTAACATTAATCTAAATGAAAAGTTAAATTCAAATGAATATAATATTACATACAATGGTAGTTTGTATAGCACGCAACCTATCGAGCCTTTTATTAAGGTCATAAAAAAAATTATAGCAGATAATTCAATTTCATTAAAAATCAACATTAATTTCCCTGGATTAGCATTTGATAAAATTCAAAAAAAAAGAGTCGAAGAAGCATTTAAAGGTCATGAAAAAAATATTTTTATAACTGAACGAATTTCAAAAAAAGAAGTTCTAGAAATACAACAAAAATCTGATTTACTATTAATGTTTTCTCATTTGAATATTAAGGGTATTCCAAGCAGTAAATTATACGAATACATTGGATTAAAAAAACCTATTCTGCTTTTTCCAAATGACCATGATATTATCGAAGAAACATTATTATTTTGTAAATTAGGAATTATTTGTTCCAATGAAAATGATATCTATAATTACCTTTATAACGATATAATTAAGAAACAAAATGGATTAAAAAAAGAAATCAATTTAGATTTTGATAAAATTGATTTCTTCTCCAGAAAAAGACAAACTGCCGAACTTGCAAAATTGTTAAATAAAATTCTCTCCCATCCTCATGAACACTCAAAGAATTAACGAATTAGATGCTTTAAGAGGTGTGGCAGCAATTTTGGTTGTGCTTTTCCATTGTTCAATGGGCCGTGTAGAAGCTAAGTACGGATTTGTTTACGGAAAAACAGGTGTCGATTTGTTTTTTTTAATTAGTGGTTTTGTTATCTATAAAAGTATTCGTGAAAATGAAACATTAAAATCTTTTATGATTAAACGATTTTGTCGTTTATATCCAACTTATTGGGCTGGTGTGTTTATAACTTACTTCTTTATTTTATCATACAGCTACTTGGGAAATCATCCATCAATGTATATCAAATTTTCAGATTTCCTGATTAATCTCTCAATGTTTCAGAATTATTTTAAAGTTGCAAATCTTGATGGACCATATTGGACATTATCGGTTGAGATGAACTTTTATATCATTATCGGCCTACTTCTTTTTTTTAGAAAATTGAAATATTTTATATTAATTGGAATTGGTTTATGTGTTTATAACGCAATCGTTTTAGCTTATTCTATAGACAATTATATGGTAAATCAAATCAGTTTTTTTTTACCAATTTTAATGTACACTCCTTTATTTATTGCTGGGATGGCTTTTTATAGAATCTTTGAAAATAAAAGTTCAAACTGGACAAATTACGGTATTGTGATTACTTGTTTTTTATTTAAAATGTTTTTTCTTAAAATTGATTATATTGGTGAAAATAGTTTTATTTCATTTGAAGAACATATTATTACTCAGTTTATTTACTTTATGTTATTTATCGCTTTTGTAAATAACTATTTAGGATTTATTGCAAATAAAGTAACTCTTTTTTTAGGCCGTATTTCATATTCTATGTATTTGATACATCAGTTTCTAGTTTTCTATATCATTCTTCCTTTTGCTATCGAGAAGTTAAAAATAAATTTTTATATCGCAACTTTTTGTTTTGCTCTACCCGTTGTAATCTTAATCGCAACTTTTATTACGTATAGAATTGAAATCCCATTGAATAACAAAATAAGAACTTATTTATTAAAAAATCAACTTTAGAAGTCCCTATAAATAACTAAAATAAAAAATATTTCTTACATTTGATTCATGTGTGGTATTACGGGATTCGCTGATTGGAGAAAGAAATCTTCAGAAGATATTTTGAAACGAATGAATGAGACTTTGAATCATCGAGGTCCTGATAGCGGTTCAGATATAGTTTTTAATACCGACACTACTCAAATTGGACTGGCTCACAAACGATTAGCAATAATTGACGTGACTGAAACGGGGAAACAACCGATGCATTTCCAACATTACTGCATCACATACAATGGCGAAATATACAATTTCCCGGAAATCAAAAAAGAATTATCTATTCTTGGACATCAATTTATCGGGCATTCAGATACAGAAATGATTTTACACGCTTATGCTCAATGGGGAGAAAAGTGTATTGAAAAATTTATCGGAATGTTTGCTTTTGTCCTTTTTGATCAAGACAAAAACGAGTTGTTCTGCGCAAGAGATCGAGCAGGTATTAAACCTTTTTTCTATTATTTTGACAATGATCTTTTTTTATTCGCTTCAGAATTAAAAGCTTTTCATCAGCACCCTGACTTTCAAAAAGAAATTGATTTAGATGCTGTTGCTGCTTTTATGCAATATGGCAATGTTCCTAGTTCAATGTGTATTTTTAAAAAATGTCATAAACTGAAACCAGGACATACCTTGAAAATCACTTTAAATAAAACCGAAAAAAAAGAAACAAAACAATATTGGAATGTTTATGATGCATACAACAAACCCAAAATAAAATCTTCTTTTGAAGAAGCTAAAATAGAAACCGAAAAAATATTAAAATCGGCTTGTGAATATCGGATGGTATCAGATGTTCCTGTAGGTGTGTTTTTAAGCGGTGGCTATGATAGTGCATGTGTAACTGCTTTGCTGCAAAAAGATCGTTCAGAAAAATTAAAAACTTACACGATTGGAGTTCCAGATATTGGTTTAAATGAAGCTCCTTATGCGAAGGATGTAGCAAATCATTTAGGAACAGAGCATACTGAAATTTATTGTACCGAAAAAGAAGCAATTAATTTAGTTCCTGAATTAGCTTTTTATTATGATGAACCATTTGCTGATAGTAGTGCTTTACCAACAACTTTGGTAAGTAAATTAGCACGTAAAGATGTAACAGTCGCTTTAAGCGCAGATGCAGGTGATGAAATTTTTGCTGGTTATAATCGCTATGATTATTTATTGAGGTATGGAAAAAAAATGGAGAAAATACCTGGATTTGCAAGAAATACTTTAACAGGTTTGATGAATGTAATACCTTCAAATAAAATACCTATCTTAAAAAATAAATATAATTTTCATAATCGTTACGAAAAATTAAAAACAATCTTAAAAGACCCATCATCTCAACGAATAATGCTGACATTGAGTCAACAATATACAGAAAAACAATTGCGTAAGTTGCTTTTGTTTCGAACGCAGGAAAACGGAACAGCTTATTTAAGTAACGAATTAAAAACTGAAAATTATTCACCTTTGGCATACATGATGGCAATTGATTATCAAACATATTTAGTTGATGATATTCTTCAAAAAGTAGATAGAGCTTCAATGACAGTAAGTTTAGAAGGACGTGAACCATTTTTAGATCATCGTGTTATTGAATGGGCAGCAACTTTACCAGATACTTATAAATATTTTGACGGGAATAAAAAATATATTATTAAAGAAATCGTTCATCAATATATTCCAAAAAAGTTGATGGATAGACCTAAAATGGGATTTGCAATTCCTATTGCAAATTGGATGACAAAAGAGTTGAAAGATTATTTAGAATCTTATATCAATGAAAAAACGATTCGTGATCAAGGTATTTTTAGATGGGAGACAATAGATAAACTGAAAAAAGATTTTTTTAGTGGGAAGAAAGAATATGATATGAAAATGTGGTATTTATTGATGTTTCAAACATGGTACGATAGATGGATGAAGTAATTGAATCATATAATTTTCATCAAAATCCAACACATGTGCTTTATCTTTCGTACGACGGAATGACTGATCCGTTAGGACAATCACAAGTTTTACCTTATCTGATAGGTTTGAGTAAACATGGCTTTAAATTTCATATCATAAGTTTTGAAAAAAGGAGTCGATTTGAATTACATAAAGAGCATATTCAACAAATTTGTGATGCAAACGGAATTGTTTGGCATCCTTTAAAATATTCAGAAGGTAATCCAGTTTTTTCTACTGTTTGGGATATATACAAAATGAAAAAACAAGCATTGAAATTACATAAAGAATTTAATTTTGAACTAACACATTGTAGAAGTTATATCTCTGCTTTAATTGGTCTTTCGATGAAACGTAAACATAATGTAAAATTTGTGTTTGATATGAGGGGTTTTTGGGCAGATGAAAGAGTGGATGGCGGTTTGTGGGACTTGGATAATCCAATTTTTAAAAAGATTTACAATTATTTCAAAAAGAAAGAAATCTCTTATTTTAATGAGTCTGATTATACGATTTCTTTAACGCATAATGGAAAAAAAGAAATTGAATCTTGGAAAGTGTTTCAAACTGCAAAGCCTAAGATTCAAGTTATCCCATGCTGTGTCGATTTAGAATTGTTTAAACCGGAATCAATTGATGAAAAAGACCAAGAAGTATTAAGAAAAAAAATAGGAATTAGTAAACAGGATTATATTATTGGATATGTCGGTTCAATCGGAACTTGGTATATGCTTTCAGAAATGCTTGATTTTTTCAAATTTTATAAAGAACGAAATCAGAAAGCAAAGTTTTTATTTGTAACAGGAGAAAAACCTGAAACAATTCGAAAAGAGTTGACATATAAAAAGATAGATGAGAAAGATGTGATTATTACATCATGTTTACATAAAGAGGTGCCGTTAAATATTTCTTTATTTAATGAGTCTATCTTTTTTATTCGTCCAACCTATTCAAAAAAAGCGTCATCACCAACTAAACAAGGAGAAATTATGGCGATGGGAATACCATTAATCTGCAATTCAGGAGTAGGAGATACCGATTTCGTAGTCGAAAAATACAATGCAGGTAGTATCATTTCAAAATTTGATGCAGAAGCATATAGTTCAATTGATGCGAAAAAAGATTTAAATATTGAAAAAATAAAAAAAGGAGCACAAGAATTTTATTCATTAGAAGAGGGTGTTAAAAAATATCTCGAAGTATATCAAAGTCTAACGTCTAGAATCTAGTATCTAAAATCGATTAACAATGAAAACAATTATAGTAACAGGAGGAGCAGGATATATTGGTTCGCATACAATCATTGAATTGATAGAAAATACAAATTACCGAATTGTATCGATTGATAATTTTTCGAATTCTTATGAATCCACCTTGGATAGAATTGAAGAAATTACAGGAGTAAGAATTCATAACTATAACATTGATTTATGTGATAAAGAGGCTATTAATAATGTTTTTGAAATAGAAAAAAATGTAATTGGAATAATTCATTTTGCAGCATTTAAGTCTGTTCCAGAATCAGTTGATAATCCTTATAAATATTTTCATAACAATTTTGAATCATTATTGAATATTCTTGAAGTATCTTTAGCCAATCAGGTTAACCATTTTATTTTTTCTTCTTCTTGTTCTGTTTATGGGAACATAAATAAACTTCCTGTAAACGAAGACACTACATTGAATAAAGCAGAATCCCCTTACGCTTATACAAAACAAGTAGGAGAAGAAATACTAAAAACTTATACGAATAAGTTTTCTAATTTAAATGTCGTAGCTCTTCGGTATTTCAATCCAGTTGGAGCACATAGTTCTGGATTGAATGGAGAACTACCTTTAAATAAACCAACTAGTTTAGTTCCAGTAATCACTCAAACAGCGATTGGAATAAACAAACAAATGGCTGTTTTTGGTGCAGATTATGCCACCAGAGATGGCTCGTGTATTAGAGATTATATTCATGTAACAGATATTGCATTAGCACATATTAAAGCATTAGAATATTCAATTTCTAAGAAAAACACGTGTAACTATGCTGTTATTAATTTAGGTTCAGGAAAAGGAGTTAGTGTCTTTGAAGCTATTACTGCATTTGAAAATGCGACAGGAGAAAAATTAAAATTTGTAGTTCATCCCAAAAGAGAAGGAGATGTGGAGGCAATTTTCTCGGATACAACAAAAAGTGAAAAAGAATTAAATTGGAAAGCAACTAAAACCATTGAAGAAATGATGTTGTCAGCATGGAAATGGGAACAAAATTTAAAAAAGTAGTTTAATATCCGACCAATGACATTTTTTTAAATAAAACGTTGTTTTTTATCTGAAAATATGTCAATAGTAGATTTGAATGGTTCAAAAGTTTATTTCTCAATTTCTCTCAAACTTTCCATTTTTTTCTTCGCTAGAAATCCTTTAACATCTTCGAAATGTTCTTTCACACGTTTATTTCCGAATTCGAAAACTTTTGTAGCTAAACCATCTAAAAAATCACGATCGTGAGATACTAAAATTAGTGTACCATCAAATGCTTTTAATGCGTCTTTAATAATATCTTTTGTTTTCATATCTAAGTGATTGGTGGGCTCATCGAGAATTAATAGATTGACGGGCTCTAATAATAATTTAATCATTGCCAAACGTGTTTTTTCACCACCTGATAATACTTTTACTTTCTTCGTAGAATTTTCTCCTCCAAACATAAAAGCCCCCAAAATATCTTTGATTTTAGTTCGAATATCACCAACTGCAATATGATCGATAGTTTCAAAAATCGTTAAACTTTCATCCAATAATGAAGCTTGATTTTGAGCAAAATAACCAACTTGAACATTGTGTCCTAATTCTAATGCCCCTTGAAAATCAATTTCTTTCATAATAGCTTTAATCATCGTTGATTTCCCTTCACCATTTTTTCCTACAAAAGCAACTTTTTGACCTCTTTCAATAGTTAAAGACGCCTCTTTGAAAACCACATGATCACCATACGATTTTGATAAATCAGTTACAATTAATGGATAATTACCGGAACGTGGGGCTGGTGGAAATTTCAATCGCAAAGAAGAAGAATCAACCTCATCAACTTCTACAATTTTTAATTTTTCTAACATTTTAACACGCGATTGAACAACCAATGTTTTAGAAAAAGTTCCTTTGAATCGCTCTATAAATTCCGTTTGTTCAGCTATAAATTTTTGTTGCTCTTCAAATTGTTTTTGCTGTTGCTCTCTTCTCTCTTTTCGTAATTCCAAATAATGAGAATACTTCGCTTTGTAATCGTAGATTCGTCCCATTGTTACTTCTATTGTTCTAGTCGTAATATTGTCAACGAAAGTTCTGTCATGTGAAATGACAACAACTGCTTTTGCATTATTGATCAAAAAATCTTCTAACCATTGAATTGATTCAATGTCCATGTGATTGGTTGGTTCATCCAGTAAAATTAGATCTGGTTTTTGTAATAATATTTTCGCTAATTCTATACGCATTCTCCACCCTCCACTAAATTCAGAAGTTGGACGAACAAAATCTTCTCTCAAAAAACCAAGTCCCAAAAGTACTTTTTCAACTTCAGCATCAATATTTGTTTCTTCAATTGAATAAAATTTCTCACTTAATTCAGAAACACGTTCGATAATTTTATAATATTCATCAGACTCATAATCCGTTCGAATTGTTAATTGATGATTCAACTCTTCAATTTCTACTTTCATACTTGAAATTGCTTGAAATGCTTTTGATGTTTCTTCAAAAACACTCGCATTATCTTCCGTTAATAAATGCTGAGGCAAGTAAGCGATTACATATTCTTTAGGGGCCGATACATTTCCTTTTGTTGGTTTATTTATACCTGCTAATATTTTCAATAAAGTGGATTTTCCAGCTCCATTTTTACCCATTAGGGCAATTTTATCATTTTCATTAATGACAAATGAAACATCACTAAATAAAGTTTTTCCACTAAACTCTACTCCTAAACCATCTATTGAAATCATGTATATCTATTTTTTGAAAGCACAAAGATAAAGGAAAAGCAGAATTTATTCTAAGGAAAATAAAATTGTTATTTTAATAATACAACATGTCCTTCTTTACGGTGTAAATCTCCTGTTTGGTCTTCAAAAAATACAACCCAAATATACACACCATCTTGACATATTTTCGTTTCATCTGGCCGAGTACCATTCCAGCCATCATTAATGTTATGTGTTTCATTAATAACTTGTCCCCATCTATTATAAATTAGCAATGTGAAATTTTTATCTTTGATACCATAACCTTTTAAATAAAAAACTTCATTAATGTTATCTCCATCAGGAGTGAATGTATTTGGAGCATAGATTGCCCATGAAGCCGATATATTTATATCATGAGTCACTGAATCAGGACAACCATATTGATTATCAGCAATTAAAGTAATTACATAATGCCCATATATTTCATAGCTATGACTTGGGCTAATTTCAGCACTCGTATTTCCATCTCCAAATTTCCATACATAGGAATTAGAAATTGAAGAATTATTTGAAAATTCAAACAATGGATTTATTAAATCTTGGCTATAAGAAGATATTGTAAAAGCTGGTTGCGCTGGAGGATTAACAACGATAATACTCGTATCTATATTTTGTGCTTTACAGCCATTATTATCAATTATGGATAAATTTACCATATAGCTACCACTTTCATCGTATTGGTGGGATGGATGCATTCCACTACCATACGTACTATCTCCAAAGTTCCATGTATAAGACCATGCATTTGAATTATCTCCTAAATTTGAGAAAAATACTACGCTATGGGGGCAAATACTATCAATTATAGGTGTTAAAACGATATTAGGAATTTGATGAACCAAAACCTGTATTGAATCTAAAATAGAATTCCCACAACTATTGACAGCTTCGACAGTATAAAAAGTTGATTCTATAGGAAATAAAGTGATCGGAGTATTCGTTGAACATGTTGGACAAAACAACCACGTCAAAGTAACATTTGGATCATTTCCTAAATAATCTACAGACAATATAACGGAATCATTTTTACATATTTCAGTTGTACTTAAAATTGGCATAATATCCATGTTATCCAATAAATTAACTTTAACATGAGAAGTTAAATTTAATGCACAATTATTAACATCATGTATTTGACAAGTAAATGTTTGGTTTGAAATTGGATTTACGATTATCGATGATGTTTGAGCTCCTCCAGGATTCCAAGTGTATGAATAACTGCCAGTTCCCCCAATTGCTAGTACTGAAATAAAAACACTATCTCCAGGACAAATTGTTGTATCATCCGAAATATTAGCAACTAGTAACGGTGGCTCTGTAATAATTTGACTATTTTGAATTGTGCAACCGTGTGCATCACTAATATTGAGTGTGTAACTACCTGCACCAATATTACTTAACATTGTTGATGTTTCGCCAGTTGACCAATTATAAACATAAGGAAGTGTTCCGCCTGTAACATTAACTGAAATTGCACCATTTACTAAGCCATGACAACTTGGGTTTACAGCAGCAAAATTTAAAAGCAATTCTTGGGGTTCTACAATATTCACTGCCAACATAGTTTGACAGCTATTAATATCAGTTACTGTACACAAATAACTCCCTCCTGGTAAATTCACAGCAGAATCACCTGTTTGTGGTGGATTTGTATTCCATAAATATTGATACGGTTCTGTCCCGCCTGTAACATTAATAACAGCTAGTCCATTAGTTTGACCATAACAAATATTACTAGTCGTTTGAGCTAATTGAGGATTTAAGATTGCTGGTTCTTGAATCGTAAAAAACAAAATTGTATCACAACCCATCGAATTTATTATCCTTATCTGATGCAGACCTGGTGTTAAACTTAATTGCGTATTCACAGTCGTAGGAGTTGTATTGTCCCATGAAAAAGTCGAAGGACTAAATATTCCATTTGTAGTTATTGTAGCATGCCCATTATTATAACCTTTACAAGAAATATTTGTTGTGTTTAAAATGATATTTTCATTAAAACTATAAAAAGTAATTCGAACAACATCAGTATCTGCTGGACAATTATTGTTTCCGGTTGAAATTAAAGATAAATCTAAAAATCCATTTGAAATTTCACTTGCAGTTGGAGTATAAAATACATTTAATGCTGTATTTGAAGTTGAAAAAAGTCCACTTCCTCCCGTCCATATTCCTCCGGTTGCTGTTTGTACAGTCCCATGCAAGGCTATCATCCCAGGATTTTGACGGCAGACATTGACATCGGATCCAGCATTTACTAAAATTGGTAATAAATCTTGCGTAATTAAGGATGTTGCTGAAACAGGTGGACAATTGTTATTATCAATAATCGTTAGAATATAAGCTCCTGCTCCTCCTATAACATTTTCGGTTGTTGCACCATTATTCCAAGAGTAATGATATGGACTTGTTCCTCCTTGGACAGAAGAAGTTATTGTAATAGGATCTTCTCCAAAACATAAATGCAAACTAGTTGGAGAGACTGAAACAGTCAACGGTTGTGGTTGTGTTAAAGTAAAAAACAATGTAGTGTCACAACCCATGGAATTTATAATTCGAACTTCATGTAAACCTGGTGTAAGATTATTTTTAAATCCAACAGCAGTTATCGAACCATTATCCCATGAAAAAGTTGCAGGGCTATATAAACCACTTGAAATCACGGTAGCGGTTCCATTATTTACCCCATTACATGTAATATTTGTCGTTGTTAGTGTTAATGTTTCATTAAAGGACATAAAATATATTCGAACGACATCTATGCTCGGTGGGCAGTTATTATTTCCTGTTGAAGTTAACGTTAAATCCACAAAACCACTACTAATCTCCGCTGCTGTAGGAGTGTAAAAAAGATTTAAAGATGTATTATTAGGTGTTAATAATCCCCCTCCTCCAGACCAAATTCCTCCAGTTGCAGTTTGTACCGTACCAATAACATTAATAGTTCCTGGATTTTGACGACAAACATATTTATCAACACCTGCATTGGCGATAATCGGTAAAACATCTTGATTAACAATCGCTGATTGAGAAACTGATGGACAATTGTGCTGATCTGTCACTGATAAAGTATAATTCCCAGCCCCAACAGTTATATTCGTTGTGTTTTGACCATTACTCCATGTATAAATATAAGGAGCTGTTCCGCCACTCATGGAAGATGAAATCAAAACTGGAGCATCTCCGAAACATAAGTGTGTATTAGAGGGCCCAACACTTAACACCAAAGCTTGAGGTTGATTAATTACAAAACTCAATGTCGTATCACACCCCATTGAATTAATAATACGAACACTATGAATACCTGCGGTTAAGTTCATAATTGAATTTGAAGCTGTAATTGAACCATTATCCCATGAAAAAGTTGCAGGACTATAAGATCCAGTACATGTAACATTTGCTTGTCCGTTATTAAAACCAAAACATGAAATATCAACAGTTGATAACGTAATATTTTCGTCAAAACTTAAAAAAAAGATTCGAACCACATCACTTGCTGGAGGACAATTATTATTACCTGTTGTTGTTAGTGTTAAATCAACAAAACCATTGCTTATTTCTGCTAGAGTTGGTGTGTAATTTAAATTTAAAGAAGTATTATTAGGTGAATATGTTCCTAAACCACCTGACCAAATTCCTCCAGTTGCAGTTTGAACTGTTGCTAAAACATTTATAGTTCCTGGATTTTGTCTACATACTTTTTTATCTTGTCCTGCGTTTGCTTGAATTGGCATTAAATCTTGAGTAAAAATAGCTGTTTGACTAAATGGTCCACAACCAAATTGATCTGTCACATTTAAAACATGTGTTCCTACTCCAGCTGAAAGATTAGGTGTATTCTCTCCTGTATTCCAAGAATAAATATAAGGCGGTGTTCCTCCTGATACTGTTGAAGTAATGAGAATATTAGGATCTCCAAAACAAAGATGTGCAGAATTTGGAGAAATCGACAAGTTAAGAATTGTTGGTTCAGTTAATGTGAAACTTAATGTTGTATCACAACCTATCGCATTAATAATTCTTACAAAATGAATTCCTGGGGCTAAATTTGTAACTGAATTTACAGCTGTTGGCAAAGCTCCATCCCAAGAAAAAGTACATGGGCTATAAGCTCCAATTGTAGAAACAGATGCCTGCCCATTGTTTATTCCGTTACATGTAATATTTGTTGTTGTTAAATCAATTACTTCATTAAAAACAAAGAAATTTATTCGAACAGTATCCACACTACCTGGACAACCATTATTCCCTGTAGAAGTTAATATTAAATCTACATATCCTTGATTTAGTTCATTATTTGTTGGTGTATAGAACAAATTTAATATCGAATTAGAAGGCGAATACACCCCATTTCCTCCAGACCAAAGTCCTCCACTTGCTGTTTGAATAGAACCCTGTACATTGATTGAATTCGAATATTGTTTACAAATATTTAAATCTGGACCTGCATTTGCTAATATTGGTTGCGCATCTTGATTTACTGTAACACTTTGAGTTGGCGAACTACAATTTCTTGAATCAGTCACGGTAAGGGTATATACTCCTCCAGAAGCTTGAATTGTAGGTATCGTTTCGCCTGTACTCCATAAATAAGTATAAGCTGGAAGACCATCAGAAACATTTGCAGACAATGTAATTTCAGGATCATTAAAACATAAATGAGGAACAAGAGGTAAAAATGTAAATTCTGGTAAAGGATATCCTTGTTGAATAGAAAAAGTATCCACTATTGAGCATATATTTGCTGTACTAGTTGTTAACGTAAAATTGCCTGAAGGTAAATTTGTTGCCGTTACCGTTGGATTCCCTGTGTATGTTTGATGAAAACCATTTGGACCATCAACTGTAAAAGTATAAGGTCCTGTACTACCATTTCCTGTAAAGGTTGCAATTCCATTTGTATAAGTCATACATGTCTCGCTAATAGTCGTAATTGTAGAATTAAAAATTTCATCAACAACAACAGTTATTTGCGAAGGTATTGTATCATTGACACCATTCGTATAAATAACATCAAAAGTAGTTGTTTCAGTTATAAATGCAGTCACGTTTGCAGGATCTGGATATCCTGGTATATGCGCCCAATCGAAATAATAAGGTGTACAATTAGTTGCTGTAATCAATACTTCATCCAATCCCCAATGATCAAATCCCGCTCCAGATGTTTCCTCTTGGTGCCATCTTATTATAGTATGATCTGAGAATGCTTCCGGAGGTAAATTGAAACAATAATTTGCCCAATCAGTAAATGGTGTTGCCCCAAAGGTAGAAAAAGTTGTCGTCATCGGATTATATGATTCTATATTTCCATCAGGATGAAAATACGCTATAGGAGCGAACGTAACCCCACAATCAGTTGAATACATTAATGAAACACCTTCATTTGGTAAATCTGGTCCCTCACAATCACCACTTCCTCCTTGAATTGCAAATTTTAAATCAAAACAAATTTGACCGCCACAAGGTAAATTCAATTCATTTGTTGTTAAAGTTCTTGGGTGTGGTGAAGAAGCTCCAAACCATAAATGAGTCGTTCCATTTGGTGATTCCCCACATGGATTATCAAACATTCCTGAACCAACAAAATTCCAACCAACTCCAGGTGTTCCATCGTTAAAATTACTAGCTAATACAGGAATAGAATTTTGTCCTATCGCTGATAAATTTACAGTTCCACCTATACAAGGCAAAAGATACGTATTTGCAAATGCACTTGAAGTCGCGTTAGAAATTTGGGGAACAGATACACATGGAGGACATGAAGTACAACCACCGCAATCAATTCCTTCTTCTAATCCGTTTTGAATTCCATCATTACAAAGCGGAATTGTATCACAAGAAATTGTGGCTGCAAATCCAGCTTTAGTAATTGAATTACTTGACACTAAATACAAAGTAATTGAAGAATTCGTTGATGTATAAGTTGCTGGCGCAGGAATTCCATTTCCTGTTAAAGTAGCTAACAAAGCTCCTGTATTATCAGAACCAGCATAAATATATAAATAATCAAAATCTAATTGTAAGTTGAAACTTGTAAATGTAACAGATGCACCCAAACCTGGAGACCCTGAATTTATTGTAAAAGTTGTAATCTCATTATTAGCATAATTCCCACCTGGACCTCCAGCATCATATATTGTACCAACACAAGCGTTTATAGTAGTTGTTTGATTCGCCACCATATTCCATGTCTGAGTATAAGAATAATTGAATATTCCAATAAAAACAAGAAATATGAATAGTGTTGTTTTCAATCGTAACTTTTTAAGGTTCAATACTAAAATAACGATTCCAATTGGTTCTGGTTGTCCGTAAAAAAAAGGGATAACACAAAATACGTATTTTTGCGCATTTGATTTTGAAAATACACAATTTAATTAAAAACTAAAAAACAAATAGCTCTAAAATATATTTTAGATTGGAAACCTCATTCTTTAACCCGATGATATTCACTCCTATGAATCATTTGCAATATTTTTTTGAATGTCTAATTTTAAGATATTCTTGTTCCTTTTGCCCTTTTGTAGGTATTAATTCACAATCTATCTTTAAAGTTGCTATATCCATAATAGTCGAATATCCACTCCTTGAAATAATTTTTTTAGATTTTAATATCAATTTATCTTTCGTTATCCAATTATCAGAAGATTCAATTATTATATTTTTATTATTATCATTATACTTATATTTTTTAGGCGAAATAAAATATGTTACCCCTTGAATTTTAGAGGCTTTAATAAGTTCTGATTCAAAAAAAAGTTGCGCATGTGGTTCTGGCCCACTGATTATTACGACTTGTTCAATTGTTTTTTCTAAAGGTAAATAGAAACTAAATCGAGATTTAATTCCAATATAAAAACAATTTTTAAATGTAGAATTAAGAGATAATTTTCCTGCATAAGTTGATTTTTTATCATCTAGTACCCAAACGATATTAAAATTTCGAATCATTTTTTTATGAACTGTATCCATAAATTTAAATAATCCTGTAAGAGGTAAATTAATTTGATGGGTTATAAAAATAGAAGTAATTTTTTTTGAGAAAAAGCCATAACGATGATCCGATATAATAATATCAATTTGAAATTGTGTGGTTAAATGATTAACTTCTTTTTTTTCCGATACAAATCTTTTATATAATTTATAACTACGTTTTAATACATCATAAATAAAATTACCCTTTTTATTAAATTCGAATGGATATCCCTGATGTTCAATATAAATCAATTTGTGGGAATTAAAATAATTTGAAATAATTTTTTTTTGCTCTTTATTACAAGCTATAAAAATAGAATTCTCCTGTTTTAATAATTGATCAATTAAAGGTAAACATCTCGAAACGTGTCCAAATCCCCAATTTAGTGGAGATATTAAAATTTTTTTATTTGCTATTTCATGAGGATACATTTAGAAAAAATTATTTAGCTTGTTCTTTTGCTAAATCCCTATTCACTAAATCTAATACTTTTGAATAAATTTCCTGCATTTTTTCTTGTCTCGAACCATAATAATTCATCGAGTTTTCAAATACAATTTCATCTACTTGATATTTCTTTAAAATCAATTTCCCTGATTTCGAAATAACTTTATAATTTTGTTGTAGATTCGGAATCTTTTGTTGAACATAAGCTTCTAAAACAGTCATTTCTTTTAAAATAAGAACCATTTTTTTTTCAGAAATTAAATGCTCTGGTAAAGGAAATCGCTTAATTTCAGTTGTAGTGCAACTAATTATAAAAATGAATAAAATTCCTAAATATTTCATTAACGATTAAATAAAAGACGTTCTCCAAATTCATTTTCTATAATCTTTCCTTCAGAATAAACTAAATTTCCATTCACAAATGTTTTATCGATCACATGATTGAATTCAATTCCTTCAAATGGAGACCAGCCACATTGATAAAGAATATTATCCTTTGATACTCGTTCTGAACTTCCTGGATCGATTATAACTAAATCTGCAAAGTATCCTTCTCGAATAAAACCTCTGTCTTCAATTTGAAATAAAACAGCTGGATTGTGCGCCATTTTTTCAACAACTTTCTCATAAGTTATCTTCCCCTCTTTCACTTTTTGTAACATTGCTAACAATGCATGTTGAACCAAAGGTCCTCCTGAAGGTGCTTTGGAATAAGGTTGAGATTTTTCTTCAATTGTATGAGGTGCATGGTCTGTTGCGATTACATCAATTCGATTATCTAAGACAGCTTGCCAAATCGCTTCTCGATCGGATGCTAACTTAACCGCTGGATTCCACTTAATCCAATTTCCTTTTTCTTTGTAATCATCTGCCGAAAACCATAAGTGGTGAACACAAGCTTCAGCAGTGATTAATTTTTCAGAAAGATTTACAGAATTATCAAATAAAGCTAATTCTTTTTCTGTTGAAATATGTAAAATATGTAATCGTGTACCGTGCTTCTTTGCTAAATTTACAGCCATAGAAGACGACAAATAACACGCTTCTGCATTTCGAATTAATGGATGACATTCAACAGGAATATCTTCTCCATAAATTTCTTTATAATAGGCTGTATTTTTTTGAATAGTTGCTTCATCTTCGCAATGTGTCGCTATTAACATTGGGGAGACTTTCGAAAATAAATTATTAAGCGTAAATTCATTATCAACAAGCATATTACCCGTTGAAGATCCCATAAACACTTTTATTCCACAAACATTTCTACGGTTCGTTTTTAACACCTCTTCGATGTTGTCATTCGAAGCCCCCATAAAAAAAGAATAATTTGCCACAGAACTTCGTGAAGCAATTTGATATTTATCCTCCAATAACGCTTGATTCAAAGTATTTGGTACAGTATTTGGCATTTCCATAAACGAGGTAATTCCTCCTGCAACAGCAGCTTTGGATTCAGAATAAATAGTCGCTTTATGAATTAATCCAGGTTCTCTAAAATGAACTTGGTCATCAATACATCCTGGAAATATTAATTTACCTTCAACATTAATTTCAGTAGCATTTGCTTCATTTGAAATTGACGAAACAATTTTTTCGATGCGGTTATTTCGAATTAAAATATCTGCTACAATTTGTTTGCCTTCATTAACAATTGTACCACCTTTTAATAGAATTAATTCACTCATAATTTCATACCTCTCATTTTCCAAACTCCAAAAAATGCTTCTTTAAAAATACTAGAACTCATCTTTGAATTCCCTAATTCTCTATCAATAAATGTAATGGGAACTTCTTTTGCTTTAAATCCATGTTTCAAGGCGGCATATTTCATGCATATTTGAAAAGCATAACCTTTAAATGTATTTCCATCTAAATTGATTTCTTCCAAAACTTTTCTCTTATAACATTTAAATCCTGCGGTGGTATCGTTAATCCCTATAAACAAAATCATTCTCACATAAACACTTGCAAAATAAGACATTAAAACACGTTTTAAAGGCCAATCTTTTACATGCCCCCCCTTGCAATAACGAGAGCCTATGCTAAAATCCGCTCCATCATTAGCACAAGCATCGTATAATCGAATTAAATCTTCTGGATTATGTGAAAAATCACAATCCATTTCAAAAATATAATCGTATTTATTTTTAATAGCCCATTTAAATCCGTGAATATAAGCAGTTCCTAAACCTAATTTTCCTTGACGAACTTCTAAGTGAATTCGATCATTAAACTCGGCTTGTAATGTTTGTACAATCAATGCTGTTCCATCTGGAGACGAGTCATCAACAATCAAAACATGAAAATCTTTTTCGAATGACATTACCTTTCGAATCATCTTTTCGACATTCTCTTTTTCATTAAAAGTTGGAATTATTACAACGGAATCAGACATCTTTAAAAATAAAGTACTAAAATAGTGAATTATCGAAAATCTAATTCATTCTTACATTTATTTTTTTTCCGAATTATCATTTCTTAACAATTTATTGAACATGATTTGCATCAAAAAATTCATCCTCATCAATTCCGTTATAAATCATTTGTGATTCATATCCTTTAGAAGCTAAAAAATGATACAATTTAGATTTTAATTCCCAAGGAGTTAGTTTTTTATATTTTAATTCCCTTTTTTTACGTTTGATCAGCATTAAAATCGTTTGGAAATATTCATCATCATCAATTTCTTTTAATCCTTTTTCTACAGAATAGTTGGATATCTTTTTTTGCTTTAAATGTGCTTTTATCTTAATTCTCCCCCAGTTTTTAATCCTAAATTTCCCTGACACATAAGCGCATGCAAATCTTTCCTCATCTAAAAAACGATTAACAATTAAATCTGCAATTAATTGTTGAGCTTGTTCCTCAGAAAATTTCCATAAAATTAATTTTTGCTCAACTTCATACTGACATCGCTCTTGATAAGCACAATAAGCTTCCAACTTTGCTTTAGCTTCTAAAAATGATATACTTTTAGTTTCTTTCATCTTTCACAAAAATAAAAAGAAGGTTGGCTTAAAATATGGAAGTCATAATAAATTTAGACAGATTCTTAGTAGTTCAAAAAAAAGCTGCCCATTCGGACAGCTTTTATACATTATTATTTTTTAAAGGGTAATCTCTTCGTTTTTACTGTTTACAAATTTGTATTCCAACAAATGATTTTCAGTTACACCTCGAACAGGGACCCATTTTTTATATTTCATCAACCATTTTAATTGTCTTGAAATCATTCCATTTTTAAAATAAGCTTCTAAATATGGATGAACTAATAACGAAATATTTTTTTCCTTTCTATCTGTCAAAAGATAATTTAAATTATTTTCAATTTCTTCGGCATATAAAATGGAAGCTTGAACTTCTCCAGATCCATTACACGTCGGACAAGCTTCTGATGTATTGATATCTGTTTCCGGACGAACTCGTTGACGTGTAATTTCAATAACTCCAAATTTTGAAGGAGGCAGAATATTGTGTTTCGCGCGATCAGAAAGCATAAATTCTTTTAATTTTTCAAAAAGAATTTTATTATTTTCTCTATCGTGCATATCAATAAAATCTACACAGATAATTCCACCCATATCTCGTAATTGCAATACTCTTGCGATTTCCTCTGCTGCTTCTAAATTTGTTGCCAAAGCATTACTTTCTTGCCCTTCTGCACCTTTACGATTTCCTGAATTGACATCGACAACATGCATTGCTTCCGTGTGTTCAATTATTAAATATCCACCACTCGCTAAAGGAACTTTTTTTCCAAACAACGTTTTAATTTGTTTCGTAACCCCAAATTTTTCAAAAATTGGAATTTTTCGATCATGTAATTTTAATATTTTTTCTCTACCTGGTGCGATATCCGTAATATAGTCACTCATCTCTGTCATTAAAATAACATCGTTGATATGAATATTTGTGAAATCAGCATTTAGTAAATCACGTAAAATAGAAGATGTTTTATCCAATTCGCCTAAAACTCTTTTCGGAGGAGTAGCCGTTTTTAAATTAGCAAACATAAACTTCCATTTCTCTAACAGGTTATTTAAATCCTGTTCTAATAGCTCAATTTTCTTATTTTCAGCTACAGTTCGAATAATAACTCCAAAATTTTTCGGCTTAATACTATCCATCAAATTTTTCAATCTCGCCCTTTCTTCAGGGTCTTTAATTTTTTGAGAAATTGAAATTTTATCTGAAAAAGGTACTAATACCAAATAGCGTCCTGCCAAAGTAATTTCAGCACATAAACGCGGACCTTTACTTGAAATTGGTTCTTTAGCAACTTGTACCAAAATAGGTGAAGTACTTGAAACAATTTCATTTATTTTCCCATCTTTTGGAATATCCTTCTCTGCTCTAAAGTAAAGTAAATCAGCTACATTCTGCTTGTTATGTAACGTTTCTTTGGTAAACTTATTGAGTGAATTAAACTGAGGTCCTAAATCCAAATAATGTAAAAAAGCATCTTTTTCAAAACCTACATCCACAAAAGCAGCATTTAAACTCGGAACAACTTTACGAACTTTACCTAAGTAAATATCTCCTACAGCAAACTCAGTGTTCCCTTGTTCTTCTTGCAACTCAATCAATTTACCATCTCGCAACAAAGCAAGCCAAATTCCTCCTGGTCGGGAATCGACTACTAGTTCTAAACTCACGAAAGTCTTGATTTAAAATGTAAAAAAACAGAAAAACTTAGTGAACAAACATTCACTAAGTTTAACATTATAATAACCTATTGATTATTTTTTCTTTTTGTGACGATTCTTTCTAAGACGTTTTTTACGTTTGTGAGTCGCCATTTTGTGACCTTTTCTTTTTTTACCGCTTGGCATAATTATATATTTTATGATTAAACTCTAATTATTTTGTTCCTGATATTAAAACAATTATTAAAATTGCTTCATAATCGGGAGCACAAAATTAAAAATTTAATCGGATAAATTACAATTTTAATTTAAAATCTGTAATTATTTTACTTTCACACTGTTTTTCACTTCGTCCACAAACGTTTTTGCTGGCTTAAATGAAGGGATGTTGTGAGCTGGTATAATGATTGTCGTATTTTTAGAAATATTTCTACCTGTTTTTTCAGCTCTTTCTTTAACGATGAAACTACCAAAACCTCTCAAGTAAACATTTTCCCCTTTAGATAAAGATGATTTAATTGATGTCATAAAAGATTCTACTGCTTTTAAAGCTTCTGCTCTTTCTAATCCTGTCTCTACTGCTATGTCAGCAACGATATCCGCTTTTGTCATTTTTTTATGATTTTTATGTTTATTCCTTAATTTTCAGGATGCAAAAGTACATTAAGATTCCTTATCTTTGTATAAAAAAAGTAAAATAATTTAAAAATATTCGTCTTAATGACTGATTTTCACCGACTAATAACAGATTGGTATAGACAAAACAAAAGAAATCTTCCTTGGAGAAGCACCAAAAACCCTTATAAAATATGGTTATCGGAGATTATTTTACAACAAACAAGGGTCGATCAAGGTTTAAATTATTACTACAAATTCATTCACAATTACCCAACAATTATTGACCTCGCAAATGCAGAGGAAATTGACATTCTAAATGATTGGCAAGGTTTAGGATATTACAGTCGCGCTCGAAACTTGCATTTTACAGCCAAACAAATTACTTCTGAAAGAAAAGGATTATTCCCTGATTCGTATCAAGAAATATTAAAGCTCAAAGGTGTCGGAGAATATACTGCTGCTGCGATTGCCTCTTTTGCTTTTGAATTACCTCACGCCGTCTTAGATGGCAATGTATATCGTGTTTTAAGTCGTGTTTTTGACATTGAATTAGCCATAGATTCAACAGAAGGAAAAAAAATATTCACGAAATTAACCCAAGATTTATTACCAAAATCAGATGTATCTACCTACAATCAAGGAATTATGGAATTCGGAGCATTACAATGTATCCCTGTTAATCCAGAATGTGAAATCTGTCCAATAGCAATGAAATGTTTTGCTAAAAAAAACAATACAATTCTAAATAGACCCGTAAAACAAAATAAAATAAAAATCAAAACGCGTTATTTATATTACCTCATTTTTAATGAAAATAACTATACCTACATTGAAAAAAGAACGCATAAAGACATTTGGCAACATCTTTATCAATTTCCATTAATCGAATCTGAAAACATCATTGCCTTCACTGAATTAAAACATATAATAGCAACAAAATACAATTCTGAAATCATACAGTACAATTCTGATTATAAGCATATTTTATCGCATCAAAAATTAATAACTACTTTTATTCATATCAATAACTTCCCTACTAATTTTGAAGAAAATTGGGTTAAAATAAAGGTCAGCGATATTCAAGATTATCCTATTCCTAGGTTAATTGAAAAATATCTTGAAGAACATGTGATTTAATCATCTAATTAGTACTCATTTTTACATCAAAAAAAAAAATCAATGATTCAAAACACAATTCTTTTTTCAATCGTTTTCCTATTGTTTTCTTCTTGTTTTAAAGGGAAACATGTGGAACTAATTGTGCACAACGCTCAAATTCACACTATCGATGAAGCCAATCATATATATGATGCTATGGCTATTAAAAATGGAAAAATTATTGAAGTTGGACCTGAAAGACAAATATTAAACAAATATTCATCAGACCAAGAAATAGATGCTGGTGGAAAGGATATATTCCCTGGATTTACGGATGCTCACGGACATATCTTATCGTTGGCTCAACAAAAGTTGAATCTAGACTTAACAAACTGCCTTTCATTTGATGAATTAATGGTTCGATTAGAAAAATACGAACAAAAAACACATAAAAAATTTATCATCGGGCGTGGCTGGGATCAATCTTTATGGAATCAACAAACAATGCCAAACAATGATAAAATAAATCTATTATATCCCCAAACTCCTATTTGTCTTTATAGAATTGATGGACATGCCGTTTTAGTAAATGACGCGTTGTTAAAATTGGCTAAAATTAATGAACACACTAAAATTGAAGGTGGTCAAATCGAATTAAAAAATGGAAAATGTACTGGTTTATTAATTGATAATGCTATCCTACCCATTTTAAAAATTCTTCCAAAATACACAACTACCGAAATTCAAGAAGCTATTTTAGAAATTCAAGATGAACTTGTACAATATGGAATTACGGGGGTTCACGAAGCTGGTATAAACAATGATGACATTGCCTTGTTTGAAAAACTAATTAATGCTAAAAAATTAAAAATCAATGTATATGCAATGCTAAATCCTTCTGAAAAAAACTTTGATTTTGCGAAAAAGAAAGGTATTTACAAAAATAAAAATCTGTCTATCCGCAGCTTTAAAGTTATGGGGGATGGAGCACTCGGTTCACATGGTGCTTATTTAAAAAAGGCATATTCCGATAAAATCAATCATTTCGGCGCTTTGACCACTTCAGAAGATTTTATGAATCGTATTGCTTCTGTTTGTGAATTAACTGGCTATCAAATGAACACCCATTGCATTGGAGATGCAACAAACAGTCTTGTCTTTAATATCTATAAAAAATTGAATGAAATTAACAAAGATCATCGAAGCAGAATTGAACACGCACAAATAATTGACCCAAAAGATATAACATTATTTGCTGAGTATGGTGTCTTTCCTTCTGTTCAACCAACCCATGCTGTCAGTGATCAAAGATGGGTAGAAAAACGAATTGGGATAGAACGTTTAAAAGGCGCTTATGCTTATCGTTCAATTTTAGCAAGTTATGGAATGCTGGCAATCGGAACAGATTTTCCAGTTGAAAATATTGATCCGTTTTTGACTATCCACGCCGCTGTACAACGTAAAAACATAGAAAATACACCTTTGAATGGCTTTTTACCCCAAGAATCTATTTCTTTAGATGATTGTATTCGAGGAATGACAATTTGGGCTGCTTACGCCTCTTTCCAAGAAAAACAACTAGGCTCATTAGAAAAAGGCAAAGATGCAACTTTTGTTATTTTTGAAAATAAAGTTGAATCAACACCTAACTATCAACCTAATTTCGCATATATGACATTTATTAATGGTCAAAAAATTTATTCCGTCGAATAATAAGCTGAATTTAGAGACAACAAGATTTACCATTTTTTTGAATCGGAGGACAAGGTACTGATCCATAGCTACAGTAAACACAACAATCACCTGGCTTTGGTTTCAACTTCGTTTGACAATGCTTACATTCATAAAAATAATGACATGAATCTATTGGCATTACTTCTACCGATTCCCCACCACAATTGGGACAGCAAATTGTGGACTGTAATTCGATGGTTTTAACTTGTTGTAAATTGTAAATTTTAGTCTCATAATAATTCATTATACTAGTCACCATTAACCCAATCATTCCAATATACATTAAATTATTTGTTTCAAAAACATTGAAATAATTAGTAAAAATAAATATTGAACTCAAAACCCCAACCGCAAGAGGAATCATTCTTTTGGTGTAGATAAAACTAAAAACAAAACCTATTAAAGCAATAGATGTAAAAACTAAAAAGACAAGCATCGTCGTACTTCCAAACATTTCAAAAGAACCAAATCCCAAAGCTGACCAACCAATTCCGAATATTGGAAAACAGCAGGGGGAGGTAATTGCAGTTAAAAACACTCCCGCAACACCTATTTTTTGAATAAAACCTTTTTTACTAACCATTTTTCACCTTCAAACTTAATCCATTACTCTCATTTAAAATATTTTTAATCCGATTGGAGCTAATTCCTAATTTATAAAGTAATCGTTCATTTTTAGCCATTTCACTGACCAACACTATTCCCTTTTCTAAGATTGCTTTTTTCTCATTAGATGTTAATGAAGTTACGCATGTTATTGGATAAAGACCTGTTTTATCGATAATTTCTTTCAAAGAATTCATTTTTGGATAATCCCAACCTAACAGGTTCAATCCACGACATTTCCCATAACTCAGCGCATCATCTGTGAAACGAGAATTAGTTACAATCCACCCTTTAAATGTGGTGAAATCTTGAGTAATCTTACCATGTTCCAATACATCATCAAAACGAGAGTTAATGTATAACGGAACTTTTACATCTACCGATAATCCCCCTATGTTTTTAAACTTACATTCCATCAACATGATTTCATGATCTTTCCGACATATCACATCGATTTCATGTGTAACACATTTTCCTTGTACAATAACACCTACTTCGGTTTGATATCCTTCATGTTTAAATAATTCGCTGATATATTTTTCAAAAGGAAATCCAGACGGACCTAACTCCATTATTCCTTGTTTCAAATAGTAGCGAGAAGCATTTTGAGTAGATTGTTTTTTCAACATCCGATAAGCCATGCTGTATATTTTTTTTGTACTAATCCCTTGGTGAATTTGAGTCTTTAATGCTTGAACAATTTCCTCCGCCTCATCTTTGGTTGCATTGGATTTCATTAGTGAATTACGAAGCTTTTGAAATGAAAAATATTCTTTTTCTCCAGATGCTTTTTTGATAATAATATCCTCGTGATTTCCCATAATTAAATCAATTCAAATTCTTGGTTCATTTCAGGGATTATAACCTCTGCTCCTATTTCGTCTTGAATTTTTACCCTAAAAATATCTTGGGCTTGCGGTTCACCATGAACAAGGAAAATTTTGGATGGTATTTTTCGGAAATTTTTCATCCAATCCAGCATTTCTTTTTGATCTGCATGTCCAGACATCGATTCAATACTTACTATTTCGGCATGAATATCAACATACTTCCCATATAACTTCACTTCTTTCAACCCTTCTTGCAACGCCCTACCTCTCGTTCCTTCTCCTTGATAACCAACTAATAAAAAAGTGTTATCATGTAAAGGACCATACTCTTTCAAATAAGTTAATACACGTCCTCCCGTTAACATTCCACTAGCTGCTATAATAATTTTCGTTCTTTCTGTTTTTAACACTTTAAATGTATCATGAAAATCTCGAATAATTGTAACATGCCGACTAACCAAATAAGCTTCTTTAGAGTTCAATTTGTGCCAATTAGGATGATTTAAAAAAATATCAGTTGCATCTGCCCCCATTGGACTGTCTAAATAAACTGGAACAGGAGGTATTCTTTTTTGCTCTTTTAATTGATTAATTAAATACATAATTTCTTGGGCTCTTCCTACTGCAAAACTTGGAATCACTAAATTCCCTCCTTTTTCAAGAGTCGCAATAATTGCATGTTCTAAATCATCTAAAGGTGAATGATTGGAATGCAATCGATCCCCATACGTACTTTCCATAATTAAATAATCGGCATCCTCAATAATTGTTGGTGGAGCTAAGAGATCACTATTTTGACGTCCAATATCTCCCGAAAAAACAATCTTCTTTCCATAACATTTCATATCAATAAAAGCCGAACCTAAAATATGTCCATTTTTTAAAAATTGAAATGAAATGTTTTCAGATAAATGAATCCAAGCGGCATCGTATCTCGTTTCAAATTGTTTTATCGCTTTTTCAACATCTTCTTCAATATAAAGAGGTTTTGCTGGTTCATGCTTTGTGAAACCTTCATCATTCGCTCTTTTAGCATCTTCTTCCTGAATTTTAGCACTGTCTCGAAGTATAATTTCGACTAAGTCGCGTGTTGGAGGAGTCATTAAAAATTGACCTTTAAATCCATTTTTTACTAAAACAGGGATATAACCACAGTGATCCAAATGCGCATGTGTAATTATCACAATATCTATCTCTTTCACATTTATCGGTAAATCTTCTCTATTTTTCAAGCGTAAAGATTTAATTCCTTGAAACAAACCACAATCGATTAAAACAGTTAATTCCGGTGTTTTTAGTAAATGTTTTGACCCTGTAACTGTTTGTGTCGCTCCCAAAAACTGAATAGATATCTTTTGGTTTTTCATAAGTCTTAAGTTAAAAAAAATTAAATTGTATTTTTTCTCTAATGTAGTTAGAATTTTTGAATGTAACACATGACATAAATTCTGTTTTAGTCCTGAAATAATACTTTCTCCTAATTATTCAAAAGATAAAAATCAATCAATAATCTATGTCTTTTCTATTGATTTTGCAACTCAGTTTCTTTGCTCTTTCTAGAATTAAGACTAAATTTGCAATCAAATTACAATAAACATGGAAATTCCAAAGACGTATGAGCCGATAAAGGCTGAAGAAAAATGGTATTCTTACTGGATGAATAAAGGGTACTTTCATTCAGAACCTGATGAACGTGAAGCTTATACTGTCGTCATTCCTCCTCCAAATGTTACGGGTGTTTTACACATGGGACACATGTTAAACAATACAATTCAAGATGTATTGGTTCGTCGTGCGAGAATGTTAGGAAAAAATGCTTGTTGGGTTCCGGGTACCGATCATGCATCGATTGCAACGGAAGCAAAAGTGGTACAAAAATTACGTACTGAAGGAATCAAAAAATCTGATTTATCACGTGAAGAGTTCTTAAAACATGCCTTTGTTTGGAAAGACAAACATGGTGGAATTATCTTGGAACAGTTGAAAAAATTAGGTTGTTCTTGTGACTGGGAAAGAACTGGTTTTACAATGGATCCAGAGTATTCTGAATCTGTGATAGATGTTTTTATGGATCTTTACAAAAAAGGAAAGATTTATAGAAGCGTTCGAATGGTTAACTGGGATCCAGAAGCGTTAACAGCTGTTTCTGATGAAGAGGTAAATCATAAAGAGGTAAATTCTAAATTGTTTTATGTGCGTTATAAAGTTGCAGGAAGTGATGACCAATGGTTGACAATTGCTACAACGCGTCCGGAAACTATTTTAGGAGATTCTGCAATTTGTATCAATCCAAATGATGCTCGTTTTAAACATTTACATGGGAAACAAGCAATCGTTCCAATCGCAAACAGAACCATTCCAATTATTTTGGATGAGTATGTTGATATGGAATTTGGAACAGGTTGTTTAAAGGTAACTCCTGCTCACGATGTAAATGATTATGAATTAGGAAAGAAATTTGATTTAGAAACAATTGATATTTTAAATGATAACGGAACTTTAAATGCGAATGGATTGCATTATGAAGGAAAAGATCGTTTTGAAGTAAGAAAAGCAATTGAAAAAGAATTATACGATAAAGGATATTTAGTTAAAACAGAAGATCATATTAATAAAGTTGGTTTTTCTGAAAGAACAGATGCTGTTATCGAACCAAAATTATCATTGCAATGGTTCGTTTCAATGAAAGAATTGGCACAACCTGCTTTAGATGCTGTAATGAATGGAGATATTCAATTTCATCCTGATAAATTCAAAAACACTTACCGTCACTGGATGGAAAATGTGAAGGATTGGTGTATTTCTCGTCAATTATGGTGGGGACACAGGATTCCAGCTTGGTATTTTGGAACAGGTGCTAATGATTATGTTGTAACCAAAACAGTTGAAGAAGCAATTGTTTTAGTGAAAGAAAAAGCAGGATTAACTGTTTCAGCTACTGATTTAAAACAAGATGAAGACGTTTTAGACACTTGGTTCTCAAGTTGGTTATGGCCAATTTCGATGTTTAATGGTTTAACAAGACCAGGAAACGAAGAAATTAAGTATTACTATCCAACAAATGACTTGGTAACTGCTCCTGAGATTATGTTCTTCTGGGTAGCAAGAATGATTATTGCTGGATATGAATATTTAGGTGAAATTCCTTTCAAAAATGTTTATTATACTGGAATTGTAAGGGATAAATTAGGACGTAAAATGTCTAAATCTTTGGGGAATTCTCCAGATCCGATTGAGTTGATTGAGAAATATGGTGCGGACGGTGTTCGTGTTGGAATCTTGATTTCTTCTCCAGCTGGAAATGATTTGCCTTTTGATACTTCACAATGTGAGCAAGGAAGAAATTTCACGAATAAAGTATGGAATGCGTTCCGTTTGATTGATGCTTGGGAAGTGAGAGATATTGAACAACCAAAATCATCTGCGAAAGCAATCGAATGGTTTGAAGCGAAATTCAATAAAACGTTGATTGAAATTAACGATCAATTTGATAAATTCAGAATTTCGGAAGCATTAATGTCTATCTATAAATTGGTTTGGGATGATTTCTGTTCTTGGTACTTAGAAATGATTAAACCAGGATATGAGCAACCAATCGATTCAAAAACATTGGAAACAACGAAAGTGTTTTTTGAGAAATTATTGAAATTGATGCAACCTTTTACGCCTTTTATTGCGGAAGAAATTTGGCATTTAATCCGTGAAAGAGCAGATGGAGAAGATATTATTTTAGCTCCTTGGCCAACAATTGAAGTTATTGACGAAACAGTACTTACAAACTTCAAATTTGCTGAAGAAACAATTATCAATATTCGAAATGTTCGTAAAAACAACAATATTGCAAATAAAGTAAAAATGGATTTATTCGTAAAAAAGAATACTGAAATTGATTTAACTTTTGATAGTGTAATTTCAAAAATGGGAAATTTAACGCAATTAGAATATGTAAAAGAAAAAGTAGCGAATTCAAATTCATTTATAGTAAATTCGAATGAGTATTATATTCCTTTCGGAGATACGATTGATTTAGTTGCTGAAAAAAATAAAATGCAAGAAGAATTGAATTACACGAAAGGATTCTTACAAAGTATTCAAAAGAAATTACAAAATGAAAAATTCATGGCAGGAGCTCCTGAACAAGTTGTTTTAAGTGAACGAAAAAAAGAATCAGATGCTTTAAGTAAAATTGCAATTTTAGAAGAAAAGTTAGCTGAAATAAATTAACACCATGGCATATATGTACTTTGGTCTATAATAAAATCTATTTAGTCTAAAAAAATTAGAAAACCGATTTAATTTAGAACTATTACAAATAATAAATAGTAAATTCACGCTCAGTTAATTCTGAGCGTTTTTTTTTGAATAAAAACTTAACGTTTAAAATTTAACATTTTTAATTTAAGGGTTTGAAAATCGGATCACACAAATTATCAAACTTAAATATTGACTTAAAAGACATATTCTTGAAAAAAACAAACAAGAATAAACTAAAACTATGAAAAAATTGTGTCTATATACAGACTTAACAGATACACAAGCGCAAGATAAATTAGAATCCATTTTCAATAATGAAATTGAGTTCGAAGATATAATGTTTATCAAATCCCGAAAAAGTTTTAAATTAAAATCAAAACAGTGGGACGATCCTTTGATGAAATTTAACCGTAAAAAGGTATTCGATTTTTTCAAAGTAGAAATTCATTTAAATCAAAATACAAAAGGCACTGCTATTGAAATCCAATTAAAAACCTTTTCAATTTCTTTTTCAACCACTTTTATATTTCTATCTATAATCTGGGGAATTGGTGCTTATTTATTTTTACATAACCAACCTATAATTTTTAAATTATACAGCGTTATCGGGATTTTAACTTCGTTGTTTCTATTTTATAAAATCTACAAATCTGCTAAAAGACAGCAAATCGTTGTCAAGAAATTAACCCGTGCGTTCAGTAATAACTAATCAAAAATTGAAATTGAATATTTAGCGTGGTAACTGCATTTCTGTTTTAATTTCACAATCCCTTCTTTTTTTGAAATTAATTGAGTGGAATCAAGTGAATCTGAAATGCCTTGCCAAGGTTCTATACATACAAAATCGCCATTCGTTTTTGACCAAATTCCTAAATAAGGAAAATCTGTAAACTCAACTTGAACAAAACTGGCATTCTTTTTTGACTTCAAATTAATGAGCTTCGATTTTGGATTTTTAAAAATTAGCGCATCATTTCGAAATAATTCATGTGTTATGGGAATAATTTTCTCATCCACTAAAAAAGGAAAAGAATTTGTTCCTATCAATCCATTTTCACAAACTTCCCATTTTTGAAGCGTTTCTAATTGCTCGAATTCTAAATAATAATCTTCATAAACCTCATCTTCATTGAAAGGGCATTTAAAAGCGGGATGTCCTCCTAATGAAAAATAAATCGGATTTACTTGATCGTGATTGATAACTTCATGCTTAACTATTAATTTATTTTCTACCAGTTTATATTGAAGGATAAATTCAAATTTAAAAGGAAACATCAGCAGCGATTCTTCATCATATTTTAGTCGGAATTCAATGTTTTGCTCATTTAGTTGAGTAATCTTTAAATACTGGTTATTTCGAATAAATCCATGTTTTGGAATACTATACGATTTATTTGTATAGATAAAATGATTATCTTTCAAACAACCTATAATTGGAAATAATACGGGTGCTGTAGAGCCCCAAACATTAGAATCTCCTGACCAAATAAATTCCTTGTTTGTATTACAAGATTTAAAACTACAAATTTCAGCTCCAATCGGATTGATTGTAACTTCAAATTCTTCATTTCTTAGTTTCAACATGTTCTTTATGTGGATATAAAATTTCTATAACAGATGATCTCGTAACAAAATGATACCCCATTCCAGCTTTGATAAATACTTTTTTAGCCCAAATCAAATCATCTGGATTTTCACTTAAAGCTTGATACAAAGGAGCAATGTATTTTCTTCGACCAATTTTATTCAAGAATTTTTTAAGATTTGGCTTAATTCCTTTATAACCACTATGTATTCCTAAAACATACCATTCAGTTTGAATTTCGGAATTTCCCCAGCCTTTGAAATTTAATTTATCATCTAGCTTTTGTAATTGCTTGGGATCCATTTTTGTAGGTAAATGTCTAATAAAAGCCAACCATTCTTGCGTACTAAACTTATCTCTAGTCAGTACTGATTTTTTCTGTTTCTTTCTCTTTTTTGATTTTTTTACTTTAAATAAATCTTCTCCAGAAGCAAATCTATCAGCTAATGTTTGCACATCTTCAAATCGTTGCGATTTCAAATGAATGCAATTTGAAGGAAGACCTTTCGCATACAGCCATTCTTTTGTGTTAAAAGTAATGTTGTTAGGCTTCAACAATTCAGTATTCAATAATTTTTCAAAACCTTCCGTTGTAACTGTTTTAAAAGCATTTTCCTTGAAATAAAGCTTCAAAAATTTATCGAATAATTCCCTTCCTACTTTTTGTTCTAATGTTTTCAAGAAAAAAGCGCCTTTTACATAAGCAACAGAAGTCATTCCCTCATCTGGATTCCGATTCGTAAGTGCTAATTTTAATTGCGTGTCTTCTGGAAATTCACCTTCATTAATTGTTTTCATTTCACTTTGTAACTCTTGAAATTCTATGATTGCTAACATATCTGCAACTTCTTTTCCATAAAGTTCTTCCATGATACGATTTTCAAAGTACACTGTAAATCCTTCGTTTAGCCAAAAATCTTCCCAAGCAGCATTGGTTACCAAATTACCTGACCACGAATGAGCTAACTCATGGGCAATTACAGAAACTAAACTTCGGTCTCCTGCCAACAATGTTGGATTTGCAAATGTCAATCTTGGATTTTCCATTCCACCAAAAGGGAAAGAATATGGGAGTAATAAAATATCATATTGTTCCCATTGATATTTACCATAAATTTTTTCAGCTGCACCAATCATTTTGGGCATATCTACAAATTCATATTTACATTTTTGAATTAATTCTGGTTCAGAATAAACACCACAATTCGGACCAAGCTTTCGATATGCAATATTTCCAACAGCTATTGCAATTAAGTAACAGGGTATTGGTTGACGCATTTCAAAATGATATTTTCCTTCTGGATTTAAATTCCTCGGATTTTCAGCACTCATCAAAGCCAATAAATCTTTCGGCACTTTTACATTCGCACTATAAGTAATCCGATTGGAAGGTACATCCTGAATTGGAATCCATGATCTTGTCAGGATTGCTTCGCCTTGTGAATACATAAAAGGATATTTTTTTCCTTCTGTCAGCTTCGGATCCAACCAATCCAACGCCTCCGTTTTATCTGTCGTTTTGTAATAAATATTTACAAATTTGGTGTCTTTTTTTATCTTAACAAAAAGTGGTTGCCCTAGTAAATCATCCTTTTTTCCAATAATAAAATCAGTTTCATGTTCATTTCCATTTCCAATCGTCACTTTTTGAATTTCCAAAGCCTTGATGTCAAAAATCGCTGTATCAGAACCGTGATTTTCCATTTCATGTCTTGCAACACCATAAACAGTTTTATTCACAAAATCAATATCCAAATCAAGCGTTAAATGTTTGGTATTTATTTTTGTCGTATTTGAATAACTATGTGCCAAAACAGTAGATGTACCAATACTTACAATCTTCTTATTATTTGATTCTCCATTGGATGAACCACAAGAAAACAAGATTTGTATAAATACAAAAATGATGAAACTTGATTTTACAATTTGCATGTATATTGATTATTTTTTACTTATTATTTTTCTTTTTTCGTTAAATATCGTATCACTTCAGCAGCTCCAATCAACCCAAATAATCCAGGCATATAACTCACTGTACCATAAAATGATTTTTTAAAATTACTACCATCCGTTAACTTTAATGAAGATTTGATTTGTAATTCAGAGGAAAAAACAGCACGGATTTTTTCGTAATGTACATTTTCACGCTTCAATCTTTTCTTTAGATGGCTTGCTAATTTACAATTATGTGTTTTTTTCAAATTGGTAACTTGAACTCGAGAAGGATCCATTTTCCCTCCTGCTCCCAAATGTGTAATTATTTTATATCGATTTCTAGTACAAACTTTTAACCATTCTAACTTTGGAGTAACCGAATCTATACAATCCATTACATAATCTGGCTTAAATTCATTCAAAAGTGCTTCAACCCTTTCAGGTAACACAAATTCTTGAACAACATTTAAATGAATTTCAGGATTTATATCTTTAATTCGTTCTCCCAATACAACAGCCTTATTTCTTCCAACGGTAGAATCCAAAGCTGTCAATTGTCTATTTTTATTAGTAATATCAAAACAATCTCCATCAATTATTGTCATTGTACCAACTCCTGCTCTAGCGATAAATTCACCAGCAAATGAACCAATCCCACCTAATCCAACAATTAATACATGTGAATTTTTTAAGCGCTCCATTTTTTCGGGTGACAATAATAACTCTGTTCGTTCTAACCAATGTGCCATTTTGTAAACGTTCTTTTAAAATTTTGTTCAATTATTTCTTCTAAAGCTAACAAAGATATTTTTTTTATTTGTGCAATTTGAGTATAAACTTCAAAAATATCGACCGAATGGTTATCTGTTTCTATTAAAAGTCTATTATCAGGGATCATTTTAATGGATTCTTGTAATTTTTTATTTGTAAAAATAGAAGTTCCTATGCTTAATAACATATCTGTTTGCAATACTTCATTTAAAATTCCAACCTTATTAAACCCATGAAAAATCCATTTTTGAGCTGGATTCAATTCCTTTTTGATTTGCAACAATTCTTCCCATGCTTTCACACAATGAATAATTACTGGTAATTTCAACTTTTCAGAAAATACAATTTGTTTTTTAAAAATTTCAATTTGCTTTAAAAGTGATTCTCCTTTCAACTTATCTAAGCCAATTTCTCCAATCGCTAAACAGTTTTTATGAACAGCATTTTTCAATACCTTTTTAAAATCTTCCTCAGATATATTTTCTTGCCATGGATGAATTCCAACTGAAAAAAAATGATGTTCCTCATTGATATTGATTGATTTATTATAAATCACCAATTGTGAATTATTCGATAAATGTGTATGTGCATCAAATAGCATAAAGTTAACAATGGTACAGTCTCTTAAAAAATGTTAAAAAGAAAAACGTATTAAAAAAGGATGAAAATCAATTTTTAAGAATAAAATTAATATTTTTAAGCCGAAAAATGCTGTAAATAGTTTAAAATAAACATTGACACAGCATCTATTTTAACTTTCACTGAAAATTAGTTAAAATAATTGTTAAACTATTTTATTAAATGCAATCTTTAAATAAAAATTCATTCGATTTATTTGACAAACCAGTTTTAGGGCATCCGCAAGGATTATTCATTCTTTTCTTTACTGAAATGTGGGAGCGCTTTTCATATTATGGAATGCGAGCTTTGCTGGTATTGTTTTTAATGGCTTCCATCGGTGAAGGAGGTTGGGATTGGACAAGTGTTCAAGCAATGTCCTTGTATGGAACTTATACTTCCATGGTTTATTTAACCCCTATTTTAGGCGGTTACTTAGCTGACCGTTTTTTAGGATACCGAAACGCTGTATTAATTGGTGCAATTGTAATGACATTAGGACATGTTTCAATGGCTTTAGAATTTCATCATATTTTCTTATACATCGGAATTGGATGTTTAATTATTGGAAACGGCTTTTTTAAACCCAATATGACTTCCATAATTTCAACAATGTATAAGCATGCACCAGAGAAAAAAGACGGTGCTTATACAATTTTTTACATGGGAGTAAATGCAGGATCTTTCTTAGGAATTATGTTATGTGGTTATTTAGGGGAAACGTTAGGATGGTCTTATGGTTTTGGTTTAGCTGGAATATTCATGATTTTAGGTATGATTCAGTTTTATTTCTCTCAAAAAATATTTGGAACTATTGGTGAAAAACCAGAAAAAACATCAATTGAAAGTCCAAAAGAATTCAAATTAGAGTTTGAAGGCGATCGTTTGAATCCTTTTACTCAAATTGACAAAATAATCATATTTATTTGTGCTCTTGCCGGATTGATATGGGTTATCAATGATCCGATGAGTACCATTGCGGAGACAAATATTTTAAAGTTCGGGGCGTTTGATGCTTCGAATTATATCATTTTGGGAGCTGTCATCTTATTCTTTTACTTATTGTTTTCAAGAATTATTAGATATCCAAAAATTACGAGAGATCGTATGATTGCGATTGTCACTTTCGCATTATTCATGGTCGTATACAATGCTTCTTTTGAGCAGGCAGGTGGTTCTATGACGATTTTTGCGAAGCAATTTACAGGTAGAAATTTATTAGGAACAGATGCAACTATTTTTTCAATTATTGATGCTACAATTACGATTGCTCCAATTTTAGTGATTACATGGGTGTTGTTTATGTTATTCAAACGTATCTATAAAAAATACATTATTTCAACTATAATTTTGATCATAAGCTTTTCATTTGTTTGGATATTGATTTCTTGGAAAATAAATAGAGATATGAATTCCAAATCATTTAAAGTGGAGTATACAACTTTTACTGAATCTAAATTAAATGAAGAAACAGGAAAAAAAGAAAATGTTGAAACAATTGTATATTCTTCATTAAAAAGCAGTAAAATTAAAAGAATTGTAAAAGGATTTAATAAAGCAACAATTGATGTCACTACCGCTGATAAATTTAATGTTGGCTCAGAAGTTTATTTACTGGACACAGATAAACAAGGACATTTAAAATATGTGTCTAAAGAGAAATCCACTAATATTGAAAAATCTAGGTTGGTAAAGGGTAAGGTCATTGAAATTAAGAAAGGTTTAGAGGTAAAAGCTTCTTGGTTTGGCATTCTGAATTCTTTATTTATTATTCTTTTAGCACCACTATTTTCAAAATGGTGGGAAAGTAAATTTAATCCCGGTGCTTCTGTGAAATACGGTATTGGTTTAATTTTTATAGGCTTGGGATTCGGGGCGTTGGCTTTGGGTTCAATGGGGATTATAAAAGGCGCCACAAGTGCTTCCGTTAGTATGTTGTGGTTAGTTGCAGCTTATTTATTCCATACTTTGGGCGAACTGTGTATTTCACCAGTATCCTTGTCTTATGTGAGTAAATTAGTCCCTGGAAGAATGATTGCATTAATGTTTGGTGTTTGGTACATCGCATTAGCAATTGGAAATAAAATAGCAGGAAAAATGGGTGGACAAATTGAAGCGATACAAAAAGATAATTCCATCAGTTATTTTTTCATGATTTTCACCATCATCCCCGTATCTATTGGAATAATTGCAATATTAATATACCCTGCATTAAAGAAAATAATGCATGGGGTGAAGTAATTCTGTAAAAAAAATAATTTTTCAAAATAGTAGAATCAATAAAAAGTGAAATAATTTTTCTATTTTCACACCTTAAACTTTATAAAATGAGTACTGAAGTAGTAGATAATTTAAACAACAACGAAAATTCCTTATTTGATAGGATTGAAGAACGAGGGACTCTTTTCGGACATCCAAAAGGGCTTTATTTATTGTTCTTTACTGAATTATGGGAGCGCTTTTCATATTATGGAATGCGAGCTATTTTAATTCTATATATGACAAAATTATGGATTGAAAACGGTTTAAATATTCCTGAAAGTAGTGCAACATTAATTTACGGTTTCTTCACAGGATTTGTTTACTTCACTCCTATTTTAGGTGGCTGGGTAGCAGATAAATTCTTAGGGCAACGAAATGCAATTACAATTGGCGGTATCACGATGTTTTTAGGACAACTAACATTATTTAGTGTAAATACACATGTAGGACTTGCAATTGGATTAATTTTATTAATCGTCGGTAATGGCTTTTTCAAACCAAATATTTCAACATTAGTTGGTCGTTTATATAAAGATGGAGATAACCGAAAAGATTCAGCTTTTTCTATATTTTACATGGGAATTAACATGGGTGCATTGATAGCGCCATTTGTAGTTGCAATTTTATGTAATGGCTGGTTTGCAACTAAAGGTGTAGATGAACAAGGAAAAGAAATCATTTTAAGCTACGGATATAAATATGGATTTTTAGCTGCGGCAATAGGGATGGCAATTGGACAAATATTATTTAACTTATTATCTAAAAAATATCTTTTAGAAATAGGGACTAAACCTTCAAAAGAATCCAAACTACCTAAAACGGAAACAGTCAATGGCACTCAGCAAAACATTGCTAAAGTTCCTTTAACAAATATTGAAAAACAACGTATAACCGTAATTTTCATTTTAACTTTTTTTGTAATATTTTTCTGGGCTGGTTTTGAACAAGCTGGTTCTTCTATGACTTTATATACTGATAAATATATTGATCGAACATTATTTGGAACCACAATATCAACTGAATTATTTCAGTCTGTAAATCCTCTATTTATTGTTCTATTAGCTCCATTTTTTGCATGGTTTTGGAATTCAAAATATGGTTCAAAATTAACAACTCCTGTTAAAATGAGTTTAGGGATGATTTTATTAGGCATCGGATTTTTATTCATGCTTTTCGCTACAACAGGTGTAATAACTGAAGGAGCTGGTGATCACGAAGTGGTTCGTCAAAAAGCTGCGTTAATATGGTTAGTAATGACGTACTTCTTTCATACAATTGGTGAATTATGTCTATCCCCTGTAGGTTTATCTATGATTACAAAATTAGCTCCAGCAAAATTAGCTTCAATGTTAATGGGAGTGTGGATGTTATCCACTTTCGTAGCAAATATTATGGGCGGATTCATCGCTGCTTTTGTTGAGAAACTTGGTGCGGCAACTATTTTTGGGACCATTGCCATTTTTGTTATTTCATTAGGTTTATTAATGCTATTAGTAACCAAAAGATTATCTAAAATGATGCATGGCGTAAATTAATATTATAAAATTATTACTTTTGAAAGCAGTACGTTTTGTACTGCTTTTTTTATTTCTAAATTTAAACAATGGAAAAAAACTTATCGTTAGAAGAAATACAATCATTTAAAGGAAAGTTCCCGAAACAACTTTGGTATCTTTTCTTTTCTGAAATGTGGGAAAGATTCTGTTTTTACGGAATGAGGGGGATGCTAACTTATTTTATGGTTCATCATTTAATGATGTCTGAAACAGTCGCTAATCTTCAATATGGAGCAACGCAGGCGTTTGTATATGCTTTCACATTTGTAGGAGGTTTATTTGCAGATAAATTATTAGGCTTTAGAAAATCACTCTTTTGGGGAGGTCTTTTAATGATAACTGGAAGTTGTATTTTAGCAGTTGACCCTAAAGAATTTTTCTTTATTGGAATTAGTTTCACCATAATAGGAACTGGATTTTTTAAACCAAACATATCTACAATGGTTGGATCTTTATACAAATCTGATGACAACAGACGTGATGCTGGTTTTTCACTTTTTTATTCTGGAATTAATATCGGTGCTTTATTAGGTGGATATGCTTGCATTTATTTAGGGAAAAATTATTCTTGGAATTTAGCTTTTGGACTAGCAGCAATTGTTATGGCTATTAGTTTAATAACTTTTGTATTTACTCAAAATAGTTTAGGACCTATTGGATTGACACCGACAAAAAAAGACAAAAATGGTAATGAGATAGAAATCAAAAAAACAAATCAATATTTAGTATATTTAGGTTCATTACTGGTCATTCCTATAATTATGACTTTAGTTTCTAAAACAGAATACACAGATTATTTTATGTATTTAATAGGTCCCGCAACTTTAATTTATCTTTTTTATGAAATGTCGAAATGCAACAAAGAAGAAAAAAAGAAATTATTTGCAGCATTAATATTTATTGTTTTTTCAATCATTTTTTGGGCATTTTTTGAACAAAGTGGCGGTTCTCTTAGTTTGTTTGCTGCAAACAATCTAAATGATAAACTTTTAGGAGTAACTGCTGATCCTAACGGGGTTAATAATGCTTCAAATTCACTTTTTGTAATAATTTTCGCACCAATTTTAGGAATTATATGGATTGCAATGTCAAAAAAGAAAATTGAACCAAATACATTAATAAAATTTGGTTTAGGCTTCATTTTTTTAGCTATTGCTTTTTATGTATTCTACGCAACTCGTTTTTTTGCAGATAAAAATGGAGTTACATCTTTAGATATGTTCACGCTTGCTTATTTTATTATCACTTTTGGTGAGTTATGTTTATCTCCAATAGGATTATCAATCATGACAAAGCTTTCTACAAAAAATTTACAGGGCGTAATGATGGGAATGTGGTTTTTAGCTAGTGCGTATGGTCAATATGCTGCTGGTATTCTTGGAGCTGGCATGGCAAGTACAGGAGAACACGCAACAAAAAGTGAAAAATTAATTACATATACCGATGGCTATTATCATTTAGCTATATACGCATTAATTGCAGGAATCATTATCATATCATTATCCCCATTCATCAAAAAATTAATGGGTAATGTAAAATAACATAGAATATCTTTCTTAAGACTCTTCAATCATGGAGAGTCTTCCTTACTCTACCAAAAACCTTTTGATAAATATATTTCTTTCTGATATTAATTTAGCATAATATATTCCTGAAATCAATTCATTCATATTTAAAATTGTTTTTGATTCTGTTAAATATTCTTGACGAATAATCTTCCCTGATAAATCTATTATTTCCAAATAAATACTTCTCGTTTCAGATAATAACTTAACCGTTAATTCATTTTTGACAGGATTAGGGAAGATTTGAAACCTATTATCTTCATTGTTATTTAATTCATTCGCACAATTATCATACGTCAAAATTTTTATTCCTGTAGAATCTGATTGAAAAGGTATATAAGGCCAAGGTACGCAAGCATAAGATAAATAAATTTGATTCGAATAAATATTCACACCCCATGTTCCTAAATTATTCTCAACTCCTCCATAGAAATCTAATGAATCTGGATAAGTTGGATTAGTGACATCTAAAACGTACATATCACTTTTACCGGAAGATACAAAAAGTTGATTACAAGCTGAATTTAATCGTATTTCGTTGGTGTGAACAGGGCTAGTGAACCAATTATTGTTCGGACAATCGTAAGGATTCCACCAACCTATTAGTTGAATATTTAATGGATCTGAAATATTCAAAACTTCAACTCCGCAATAATCAACAGCTACATAAGCCAAAGTATCATTTAACACAATGTTATTATAGGCTTTAGGATGATCCAAAGGAGTGTACATTACGGAATTACAATAATGACTTATCTCTATTGGTTGTTGTTTATTTGTTACATCTATCACTCGAATTCCACCACCATCATAACAGGCAAAAACAGTATCATTTCGAACCTCCATTCCTCTCAAATTAAAAACATTTACATTGTTCGGATTGTTTATTGGAAAATTAATATCCGGAATAAATTGAGATTCAAATTGAATCGTGTATTTATCAGCTACATTTAAAACAATTAATCCATCTTGCATAGCTCCTAAATAAGCAAAATCACCCTCTACCTGAACTATTCCCGCCCCATGTATTGAATTCGGTTTAAAATAATAATCCGTAACGAATGGAGAATTGGGGTTTTGAACATCAATTATTGCCATACCTGTTGAATCACTATTCCAAATATTTCCTAAAGCTAAATAAATATAATTTCCTTGTTGCGTTAAGTTAATAACCTCCATGCCTAAAAATGATGATGTTGAAATTGTAGCTACTAAAGTGGGAGTAGTAAGGTCTGAAATATTAAATACTCTCAATCCTGCTTCTTTATTCGCAACATATAAAAATGGTCTATCTTCAGAATCATGCGCCATTGAAAGTGTCAATTGAGAACATATTGAAGCTATTTTTGACTGAAATTGAATATTTATATTCGTCTGTGAAAATGTCATTTTTGAGATCAAAACAACACAAAATAAAAACGATTTCTTCATATCTAAACTTTTAGTAACTCCTACTTTTAATCAAATAAACACCAAAACTTCTTAATTTTAATACAAATTAGGGAAAATATTTAAAATACTAACCTGAGTTCGTTCAAAAAAGACAAGTTTTTCAGTAATAAAAGACGTTTATTTAGCTTCACTGAAATTTCGTATTCTTAAGAATTTAAAGAATTTTGAACGTAAAAGGCTTAAAATATAGAAGTCTGAAAATTGCTTTTTTTTTCTAACTTTGCATTGATATTATAACCTGATTGGGTTACTTTATAAAATAAACAAATTAAGCAAAATCAAGACAAAATAATGGTAGAGTTGATGATTTTATTTCTGTTTGTGGAACTTGTAAAGACCAAATAGAAAATCCTGATAAAGCAGATGCAAACCATTGGAGATGCTTAAACGACAGTATGTGGAGTGAGGTTCAAGCTGTTCAAGTTATGGCATGGAGAATGTTACAACGCTTAAAGTCTGAAGGATGGCCTCAAGATTTATTGGATATGCTTTATTTAGATGATGAAACATTAATTTGGGCCAAAGCAACTGGTGAAGGTGAAGATAAAGAAGCCGAAGATTTTCACAAAGATGTCAATGGCGTTCGCATCGAAGCTGGAGATACGGTTGTGTTAATAAAAGATTTAAATGTTAAGGGTGGTGGTTTCACAGCTAAAAGAGGAACTGCTGTTAGAAATGTTTCATTAGACCACGATAACACAAATTATATTGAAGGAAAAGTAAACGGACAGACAATTGTAATTATTACTGAATACGTTAAGAAATCTTAATAAATTTCAAACTTCGACTTCCGCTTAATCCTCTAATTACGAGAACGAAGCAAAGTCGAAGTCCTTCCTTTCCATTTCGGCTTATAAATAGGAATTAATAGTATTAAAGCTAAAATATAAAAAGGATAAATAAAAGAAGTTAATGGTAAGAAAAACCATGTTTTAATTCGTTCTATTTTTTTAAAATAAGCATAAAAGACAAGTAAATCTAGCATTATTTTAATTGTAGTAAAATAAAATAATGCTACCCATTTTTGACTGAATATCTCCTCAAAAACAATTGATATAAAACTGAAATGAACGACTAATGCTACAATTGCTAATCCATTACTTAACTGGTCGTTCACTTTATTTCCTTTATTTATCCATCGTAAACGCTGATTAAAAAATTCAGAAATAGTATGCGGAGTATTTGTTGATACGCTATTTTCTACATTAACAATTGTTTGAATCGAACAATTATTTTCAATAAAATCTTTTAATAAAAAAACATCATCGCCTGAAAAAACATTTTGATGTTTCTCAAAAGTATCGTATCTTTCAAAAGTAGATTTCTTAAATAATAAATTTGCTCCACTAGCAATATACGGTCTTTTCAAACCTGCAACAGCTACATTCAACGCATTTGAAATCGCATAATCTATTTCATATATTTTTTCACAAAATCCAACTCCTTTCATCACTACAGGAAGTATGGATAAATCACATTTTGATAATTTTTCTAAGTATTCAAAATAAGAATTAGAAAATTCAAGATCAGAATCTAAAGTTAAAATATAATCAGTTTTCACAAATAACATCCCGTATCGAATTGCTTGTTTTTTTCCTTTTAAATTTTCAGGCATTTTTTCACAAAAACAATTTAATTCGGCCGCTTCCAGCAACATCAATCCACCATCTTCAGAATGATCGTCTATAAAAATAATTCCTGCTGGAAATTTGGTTTGATTTTTTATACAATGTATGAAACGAGGTAAATTTTTCGCTTCATTTCTAAAAGGAATAATAACCGTAAGATCTTCTAATTTAATTTTTTCAAATGTACTTTGTTTAGAAAACTGAATTTTTGTCCCTCTAAGTAACAAACAGCTCAAAAGGAAATAAATCAATAAAAATGTACAACTAATTTCAACCACGAATTTCTTTTCTTTTACATATAAAGATACTTAATATAGCAGGAAAAGCTAAATTAATAAACCATAATAAAACCGAAGAAACAATTATTTCCAATTCAGATAAGCCAATTGCAGTTAACACAAGTAATGCTATAGATTCTCTAATCATTAATTTACCAAACCAAAGAGATGGAATCAAAGTCGTCCATAAAAAAATCTGCCAAATCCAAAAAAAAGATTCTAGCGAAAGTGTACGAATAAACGAGTTTAAGATTAACCAAAACTGAATCGTAAAAACAAAATGTCGTAATAAACTTAACAGCATCACATTCAATCTAAAACCTTTTGCATTCACGATATGAAGCAACATTTTCTGAAATAATTTTAATCGAATAATGAATGAACTCGAAATAAATTCAAAAAAGAAGTAAACAACTAGAGAAAGTAACACAAGTAAACCGACCCCAAGTATGTAATAATTGACAGACATACCAATTGGAGTTTTGTACAAAACAAATAATGCAATAAATCCAAAAAAGATACTTGCAAAAAATTGTGAAAAATTCGACAGCAGGGTCATTAAAATAATAGGCACACGATGGCGTCTTTGAAAATAAAATATTCGCCCAATAAAATTTCCCAACATATTTGGAGTAATCAGACCTGTAGCAATCCCTGCGAAAAAAGATTTAATTTCAACACTGAATGAAACTTTTAATTGTAATACTTTCAAAGTCAATAACCACTTTTTCCATTCCAGAAACCAATTCACAAAAACTAATAAAAATCCAACAACCAAAAAAGAAGGTCGATAAACAGTTAAAGAATTCCAATCAGAAACATTCACTTTAGACAATTGATTTTTCAGCAACCAAATGATTGCCAGAAAAAGAATCATTTTAAAAAAAATGAAAAATATCGACTGTTTTTTTTTAGCTTTAACCAAACGAAGTATAAAATAATGGTTGAAGATAAAATAATTCTTGGAATTGACCCCGGAACAACAGTTTTAGGTTACGGATTAATTCACGTCAAAAACAATAAATTCAGACTTATAAACTTCGGTATCATACAATTAAGCAAAATCAAAGGACATCCTGATAAATTAAAAAAAATTTTTGACCGTCTATCAGCCATCATCGTAGAATACAAACCTGATGAAATGGCAATTGAAGCACCTTTTTTTGGAAAAAACGTACAATCTATGCTAAAATTAGGTAGAGCACAAGGTGTTGCTATCGCTACCTCTCTCAACTACAATATACCATTTGAGGAATACACCCCAAGAAGAATAAAACAAGCTGTTACAGGAAACGGAAACGCTTCTAAAGAACAAGTTGCAAACATGCTTCAAACCTTGTTAAATTTCCCTGAAATGCCTAAATATCTAGATGCTACAGATGGATTAGCCGTTGCTGTTTGTCATCACTTTTCAAAAGGAACAGGAGAACATAACAAATCAAAAGGTACTAATTGGGAAGCCTTTATTCGGGACAATCCAGACAGAACAAAGTAATTTCGTAAATTTCAACACCATGAAAGACAATAGAATTGATATATACATCGGCAAATCAGCTGAATTTGCTCAACCAATATTGAACTATTTAAGAAAATTAATTCATGAAATTTGTCCTGAAGTCAATGAAACAATTAAATGGGGATTTCCTCATTTTGAATATAAAAAATCCATACTTTGCAGCTTTGCATCATTTAAACAACATTGCAGCTTTGGATTTTGGTTAGGCTCTTTAATGATTGATTCTGATAAAGTCTTTCAAAAAGTTGCAGACGCGGGAATGGGGCAATTTGGAAAATTAACTTCACTTTCGGATTTACCGGCTCAAAAAATATTAAAAAGCTACCTCCTTCAAGCAATGACATTAATTGATAACGGAGCGAAATTAACAAAATCACCCATCAAAAAAGAAACGAAAGAACTTGAAATTCCTTTTATTTTATCAGAAGCTTTAAATCAAAACGACAAAGCCAAAGCAACATTTGATAATTTTAGCTATTCAAATAAAAAAGAATACATTGAATGGATTAATGACGCTAAAACTGAAACAACTAAAATAAAAAGATTAGAAACAACGATGGAATGGTTAAAAGAAGGAAAAACAAGAAATTGGAAGTATATTAAATGCTAAAAATCTAAATCAAAAATCCCTTCAACTAATCCTTCATTCTCAAAACACTAATCAAGAATAATACCATTTTTACTTTGAATTTACCAAAATAGTTTTGATTAAACTGGAATTTTATTCTAGCATTATCAAAGATCAATAGGTATAACACACAAATAAAAGAGAAGAGAAAGTCAATCAATTATTTCGATAAATTTTTCAATGCAACTTATTTTAAACAATAAAATACACTTTTAGAAAATAGTTAGTCCATAAAAAAAGGAGAACTAAAGAGTTCTCCTTTTTTATATAATATGAATCTGATTATTTAACTAAAGAAGAAAAATTTGCATCCTCAAATAATTTAATAAATTCTCTATCTTTTGAAGCTTTAGTTTTCAATGAAGCATCTTTAGCAATTGCATTTTTCAAATTACTTACAGCAACATCTACTTTGCTAGTTCTAGCACCAACTATTGCTTTTAAATAATACCCTTGCGCTGACTCTTTATCTTTAGAAGCATCAATTGCAGCGGCAGCTTGATCATAAGAACCACTTAATAACAAAGCTAAAGCTTTATTAAAAGTCGCTTCTGAACCAAAGTTAGAAATAGCATCATTGTATTTCCCTTCTTTAATATTGATTATACCAGAGTTATAATTCACTTCAGAACCAGCACCTTTAGCTTGAGCTAACAATTGCTTCGCTTTTGCAAAATCACCTGCAACACCAGCTACAGCAGCTAAATTATTTTTAGAAATCGCATTTTCTTTAATTCCATTTGCTTTTTCAAATTGAGCTTTAGCCTCTTCCATTTTATTTTGTAAAAAATAAATTCCTCCAGCATTATTAACAGCTCTATAATCCTCTGGGAAGTTTTTCTCAGCAACTTTATAAATACTTAATTTTTGATTTAAATCAGTTGTTAAAGTAGCAGCAAACAATAACTCTTCCAATCTCAATGAATCTGGTTTTGATAAAGACAATGCTTTTAATTCTTCATCTGTATAACCTGTTTTATCATAAGTTACTGTAATTTCTGCGCGACGTAATTTTGGAAAAATATTATCATCTAAAAATTTAAATGTTTTCCCCATATTTCTCATTTCTGTCTCACGCGTTTCTGCATCTTTATGCATCTCTAATACACGAATAACTAATTGTTTTTCGTCATTATTCATTGTAGATTTCTCAAGTTCTCTTTTAAACCCATCGTAATCTTCTCCACGTCCGTTTAATGAAAATATCTCAGTTTGAGCTTTTTCATTTTTCACTTCTTTCGCTAAATTAATTACGGTAGTTTTTCCAGCTTCTGCTCTATCTGTAGATAAAGAAGTATTTTTACCAACTTCACCTTCTGGAGAAGCGTATCCTGTTATAGCGATTGATTTTAAAGCTATTTTCGGGTTTGACTGAGCAGCTAATAACCACGCTTTAAAATCTAAAATATCTTTTTCTTTTAATTCTGAAGGTCTAACATCAGATTTAGCTCTTTCGTAATTAATTTGTGTTGAAGTAGATTCTTCAGTTACACGTTGAAAATTATCTTTCTCAAAAATTACTCTAAAATCTTTATTTACTAAAAATGGCGTAACAATTGTAGCATCTGCAATTTTTGTTTCAGGCAAATCTCCTTTTGCTTTTCCTCCTTTAGAAATTTTACCAGTTACTTTCAAATCTGTATTTTCAAACTCTGGTTTATATGCAACTATATCAGTATATGAAACAGTTCCCCCTGGTTTATATTGGATCACATTTCCATTTCCAGTAGCTTTTTCACCTTGAACAGTCACTGACTTTAGAGCAGTACTTCCTAACATAGGAGTTATCTCAACTGAAGCTTTTTTCTTAATTCCTTTCTCAGGGAATTTTACATCCACTTTTACACGAACTGAATCTCCGTGCATCTCTAATGGACTAGGTGTTACTGTGTATTCTAAATCCTTTAGAAGGTCGCAACTTGTAACCATTGCTCCTGCTAGAGCTATAAATGCAAAGCCTTTGATCGTTTGTTTTTTCATATTAACTAGTTGTAATTCTTACCAATTTTATCTGCAATATTAATCATTTATTTCTTTTAATGAAAAAAATGAAGGTTTTTTATTAAGTTTAAATTGTTAATTAAAATATTATAGCGTTCGGGGTCTGAATTAAAATGGAATCATCTTCACAATTCGCTAGTAATTCAGCTATAGTTTTTTGTAATTTAACATCTATAAATTTAGGTGCTATATCCATTAAAGGAACAAGAACAAATTTTCTTTCTTGAATTTTCGGGTGTGGTAAAGTCAATATTTCAGTCTCTAAGACGACTTGATCATAATACAATATATCGATATCAATTACTCGAGATTCATAACTCATTGATGCTTTTTCCTTCCGACCAATTTGTTTTTCAATTCCCTGAGTACAACTCACTAAATCTTCAGGAGATAACGTTGTACTTATTTTTAAACATAAATTATAAAATAAATTTTCGGACTCAAATTCTTTTGCGGGATTTTCATAAACCTGAGAGCTTAATTCAATTTTCCCTACTCTTTCTTGAATAAGTTGACAAGCGTCCATAATATTTTTTTTCCTGTTTCCAAGATTACTACCTATGCTTACATACACATCAAATGATGAACCTATTTTTTCCATTGGAAGCTATTTAACATCTTCACTAAATCGACTTTCAAATATTCTAAAGAAGGCTTTAATGAATCGTAGTTAGGACGTGAATTAAAGTAAACTACTCCACTTATAAAACGAGTAGTCGAATCGGTTAAATAAAATTGAAAAGGAGAAGCAACATCTCCCTGTAATTCAAACATAGTACCAAAAACTCGATCTTGAGGTCTCAAAATTTTAATATCTTCAATAGCCGATGCTTTAATTTTATGTTCATCAACTTTATCTATCGAATAATTAACATATTTCGAAAGAGGCTCTGTCATGTTAATATATGAAAAATGAATTACACCATTCAGAGGTCCTAGTTCAATATCCTTATGACATGTTTCCCCTGTATTATCCGTAACTTTTTTTACTTGATATAATTTTGAAATATCAAATGTATAATCACAATGATCTGTAAAATGAATATACTCATGTTTTGGTAAATCCAATCGCAAATAAGTTGGCGGTTTTGGAATATTTATGACTTCATTCCCACAAGATAAAACAATGATAAAAATCAAAAAAAGGCACACTAATGTTTTCATATAATATTATATATTAAGAATTTAATCTTTTTTAGGCAAAATAACTTTTACTGTTTTTATTTTACGCTTATCGGAAGATTCAACGATAAACTTGATTTCATCAAACACTATATATTCTTTGTTTTTTAAAATTCTTCCTGCATTTTCTATAATAAATCCTCCTAAAGAATCAGACTCTCCTTTACCATTCTCAAACTCTTTACCATCAATTTCTATTATTTTATAAAAATCAATTAACGCAGTCCTTGCTTCAAATACAAATGTTTCAGCATCTATTTTTTTAAATTCAATTTCTTCTTCATCAAATTCATCTGTTATATCACCAACAATCTCCTCTAAAACATCCTCTAAAGTTACAATTCCTGATGACCCTCCATATTCATCAACAACAATTGCCATGTGAACCTTTTTTAATTGAAACTCCTTTAGCAAATCATCAATTTTTTTATTCTCTGGTATAAAAAATGGTTTTCGAATCAATTGTTGCCATTTAAAATCCTCACCTTCATTCAAATGCTGTAATAAATCTTTAATAAAAAGAATTCCTTCAATGTTATCCAATGTTTCATTAAAAACAGGTATTCTTGAATAACCAAATTCTAAAATTTTCGAATATACTTCTTTAAAGTTTAAACTAAATTCAATCGCTGATACATTTAGTCTTTGACGCATTATTTGTTTAACATCTGTATTTCCAAATTTTACTATTCCCTCCAATATTTTATGCTCCTCTTCTGATGTTGAATCTTCTTTTGTTAACGCTATTGCTTGCTCTAATTCATCACTTGAAATTTTCACACCTTTTCTTTTAGAATACCTGTAAATAAACTGAGAACCAGACACTAAACCACTTTTTAACCATGAAATCGGCGGTGTATTATTTAATATACTTAACGGAAAAGCTAAAAACTTAACTGTTTTCAATGCATTTTTAGTAGCATAAATCTTAGGTATCACCTCTCCTAACAACAATAAGATAAAAGTAATTACAAAAACATCTAGTATCATTTTTAATGTATCATCTTTCATTTTTATGACACTATCCAACAGCAGGTTTGTAATTATAACGATTGCAACATTTGAAAAATTATTGGTAATCAAAAGCGTAGCTAACAATTGTTTGGGTGACTCTAAAAGTTTTCTTGCTATTGCTCCAGATTTACTATCATCCTTTTTTAGCTCATCTTTTTCAACTGGCTTCAATGAAAAGAAAGCTGATTCTGCAGAAGACATCATAGCAGTTATTAAAAGAAAAAAAATGATAAGTAATACAAGTAAAATATGATCCATTTTTATTTTTAAAGTATCAAAAATTAATTAAAATAATATTTAATTAACCATCTTTGAATTGTTATTTATATAGTATTTAATTTTTCATCAAAAAGGTAAATCATCCACTTCATCATTCAACAAGTCATCCATTTTAGAAGGCACAGAAGAAGATGGAGGAGTTGTATAAGGAGCTTGACTCTGTGTTTTTTCTGAATTTTCAGGTCGAGACAAAATATTTAGCTCATCAGCAATAATCTCAGTAGTATATCGTGTATTCCCTTCTTTATCTTGCCACGAACGATTTTTCAATCTCCCTTCAACATATACTTTATAACCTTTTTTTATATATTTTTCAGCTACTTCAGCTAAACCTCTCCAAACAACAATATTATGCCAATCTGTCAACTCTTTTTTTTCACCTGACGTTCTATCCGTATAAACTTCTGAGGTTGCAATTGAAAAGCTAGCAACTACAGCACCATTTTCTAATCTTCTAACCTCAGGATCTTTACCTAAATTTCCAATTAAAATTACTTTATTTACACTTCCGGCCATAACGACAAATTTATTTTACAAAAATATAATAAAAAATTATTAATAAGCGTTATTTTTTATCTCAGGTAAATTTAAATAGACTCAAATCTTTTGTATTCTTCAATATTTCTAAGGTCAATAGATTACATCTATGAAACAAAACCACCTGCTTGATATTGTTTTCACAGTTAACTTTAAAGGAAAAAAGGTTTACTCGAATCGAATAAACCTTTTAACCAACAAACAAATTTCACTTAATAAACCAATAAAAGTGAAAATATTTTAAAATGATGGACATGCAATTGTTCTAAATTTCTGAGGTTTGCTTTTACAGTGTAAATTCAATCCCAAAGAAATTTCATGCGCCCCACCTGAAACACCATTATTCAATCGAGATGCCGTAACATCATAACTATAACCTAGTTTAAATTTCCCTGTATTAATACCAAACGTTAAAATGAAAGCATCTTTAGATCGATACCAAGCCCCCATTGTGAAATTGCTAAACTTAATATAAGTTCCCACATTCATCTGATAAAATCCATCATGATAAGACCAAATTATTGAAGGCATAATCGTTGTTGAATTTGAATATTTTGACTGAGCTCCAACTGGAATATTTGCAGAAGCATGAGCCGTAAATCGCATTGGCAATTTTGAATTTTCACCTAAAATCATAGACTGATTAGGTGTCGCTAAATGGTTCGCAGCAAAACCGATATTAAATATTTTATTAAATAAAACAATCCCTGAAGAAACATCAAAAAAACCACGACTTCCCCCTCTTTTTTTATCACCTGTAGAAAAAATAAATCCTCTAAATGGATCAATTTGATCACCAAAAGTTAACTTATCCCAATCTAAAAATTTTTGACACCATGTCGCTTTAGCACCAAACATCAATGTCCATTTACGATTTAAATTTACATGGTATGAATAAATAAAGTTTATGGTTGATGTATTAATAGTTTTAGCTTGAATATCATTTGAAGCTAAAATTCCAATGCCACCAGATATATTCTTAAAATATTGATCATAGGACGCCGCTGTACTAATGTATGACCCAGAAATGTTCGTCCATTGATCTCTATGAATTGCTGTAAATCTTGGGCAACCATGTGATCCTGCAAATGCTGGATTTAAATATATTGGACTCGCGTAAAATTGAGTAAATTCTAAATCTTGAGCAAACGCACCCTTTCCGATTATTAATAGCATTAATACTGAAAGAAGTTGTTTCATATTTTGTTTAGTTTTTAAATACATGTAATATAGCAACGTGAAAGTAATTATCTTAATCATATATTATGGCCGTTTTTATCAAATCGATGTTCTGAATGAATATTTAGTAGCTTTTCTCTATTATTTTTTTCTTATATTCGTCAAATGTAACTAAAATTATTCACTATGCTAAATACCAAACGACTTTTTGATATTCCTTTTTATCAATTTGAAAAGTACCCAAATGCTAACATGTTTGTAACGAAAAAGAAAGGTGTTTGGGAAGGGGTATCTACCAAAGATTTTATTGATGAAATTATTGCATATTCAAAGGGGTTAATTGCTTTTGGCATTCAACCAAATGACAAAGTTGCTATTGTTTCAACAAACAGAGTAGAATGGAACATCATGGATATTGCCATCCAGCAAATTGGTGCGATTGTCGTTCCTATTTATCCAAATATTTCAGCAAACGATTACCGCTATATCTTCAATGATGCAGAGATAAAATTATGCACCGTTGGATCTATCGACTTATTCACTAAAATAAATGAAATTCGTTCGGAAATCCCCTCATTAAAAAATCTTTTTATTTTTGACGATGTTGAAAACATCCCCAATTGGACTCAAATTAAAAACAATGGAATCAATATTGATATTCAAGATCTTGAATCAAGAAAAAAAGTAACCCAAAACGATGATTTAGCGACTATAATATACACATCTGGCACTACTGGCAACCCAAAAGGAGTAATGTTGTCTCATAACAATTTACTATCAAATGTCGAAGGATGTATACCAAGAATCCCAACAGATAATACATCTCGGGTACTTACCTTTTTACCTGCTTGTCACGTATATGAAAGAATGTTACATTATTTATACATGTATTTAGGTTGTAGTATCTATTATGCTGAATCCATGGATACAATTGGAGAAAACATCAAAGAAGTAAAACCGAATATGTTTTCAGCTGTTCCTCGATTAATTGAAAAAGTATTCGAGAAAATAATGGCGAAAGGTGATGAACTTACTGGAATTAAACGTAAATTATTTTTCTGGGCTATTAAGCTTGGCGAAGAATATGAAGCTGAAGGAAAATCTGCTTGGTATAAACTAAAACTATGGGTCGCTCGAAAAATAATTTTCTCAAAATGGAAAGAAGCACTTGGGGGGCAAGTCAAAGCAATTGCTTCAGGAAGCGCTGCACTAGCACCAAGATTGGCAAGATTGTTTTTAGCTGCTGGGATTCCAATCCTAGAAGGCTATGGTTTAACAGAAACTTCCCCCGTCATTTCAGTCAATTGTTTCAAGAAAGGAATTAAAATTGGAACTGTAGGAACCCTATTAAACAATGTTCAAGTTAAATTTGGAGAAGATGGTGAAATTCTTGTAAAAGGGCCAAATGTAATGCTAGGATACTACAAATTACCAGATAAAACAAAAGAAGATATTGAACCTGATGGGTGGTTTCACACTGGCGATATAGGAGAAATGGTTGATGGAAAATATTTAAAAATTACCGATCGCAAAAAAGAAATATTTAAAACTTCTGGAGGAAAATACATTGCACCTCAAGCTATGGAAAATAAATTCAAAGAATCTCGTTTTATAGAACAAATTATTGTAATTGGAGAAAATGAAAAATTTCCTTCAGGGCTTATTGTTCCTAATTTTGCTTTTATAAAAGACTATGCAAAAAAAGAAAATTTAAATATTGGTGATAGTTCAAATAAAAGTATTATTGAAAGCCCTGACATCCAATCAATAATTAAAAATGAAGTAGAATCATTTAATAAATTATTTGGGAACTGGGAGCAATTAAAACGTTATGAATTATTAGATAAAGAATTTTCAATTGAAGGAGGAGAATTAACTCCAACTCTAAAATTCAAACGCAAATTCATCCTAAATAAATACAAAACACTCTACGATAAAATATATTGCGACTGACTTTATGATAAATAAAATTTTAGAACGGGGAACACATTTTCTCCGTTATTTTTTTTATCAATTTAATTTTACAAATGTAATTTTCACTAAAACATGTTGTACTTGAGGGTATCTAGTGTTAGGTTCAAATTTAAATGATTTCAATAAATTGACCGCTTGCATTTTCAAAGGAGTAGAATTAATTGTTGATTGTTCAATTTTCAATAAAGTTGAAGTTACTTTCCCTTCTCTATTGACTGTTATATCATAAACAACAACACCTTCTGTAGTACTATTAATTTTAAAATCAGTTTTTGTCAATAAACTTCTCCCTTCATTAATAACATCACCTGATAATAGTTGAGAAAAAGAAATCTGGCAAAAAGCCATAAATGTAAATATGAGTATATATTTCATCATTTAATTTTTATATGCAATCCAATTTCATGTCAATTTTTAAACACAAAAAAGCCTATTCAAAATTGAATAGGCTCTAAAGTTATATATTTTTATTAGTTTTTCGCGATTTCGATAAACTCTTCGTAAGAAACTTCTTTTTCATTTAATTTTACTGTATTCTTAAAGTATTGAATCAGTTTTTGATCAGCTAACATTTCAGCTACACGATTTGCTTCTTCTTTTTTAGACAATACAGAAAGTGCATTTTCCGTTAATTCTTTATCTTCAGGAGCAGGCATACCATATTGTGCATAATTACTTACAATCAATCCTTTTGTAAATTCAATTACTTCTTGATTATCCAATTTAATATCATTTGCTTTAAAAATTGTTCCTTGAATCAATTGCCATTTTAAATTTTTAGCATAACCATCGTATTCTTCTTCAATTTGCTCTGGCAAAATTGGTTTTTCATTTGATAAACGAATCCATCTTTTCAAGAAAGTATCTGGAAGATCAACCTTTGTTTTATTAATTAAATCATCATAAATATATCTTGTCAATATTCTATCTGAATCACCAATAAACATTCCTTTCAAATCTTCTCCTATCTTAGTTTTTAACTCTTCTTCAGAATTAATTACGCCAGACCCAAACAATCTATCAAATAATTCCTGACTTAAATCAGCCATTTCCATGTGCTTAATTTCATTAATTGTCAATTGAAATTTTGATGAAATCGTTGCTAAATCTTCTTCATTAATACCTAACATCGCTGCAGTATCCTTTCCTCCTCGAGAAACTTTTGAAGGTTCAATAATTACTTTTTCTCCTTGTTTTTTTCCTGTCAATATCATTTTAGTAGAAGCATCTTCAATAAACTCCATTGAAATAGTTGAAGAATTTAAAATCCCTCCTTCTAAAATTGTATCATCTTCTTTTAATTCAACAAATTGAGCTAAAATCAAATCTTTATCTCCTACTTGTTCTGAACTTACTAACTTACCATATCGACGACGTAAATCATCGATTTGTTTATTAATTAATTCATTATCAATTTTTACTTTAACGTAATCGTATTTATTTTTAGCAGAAAGATCAACTGCAATTGAAGGTGTTAATCCAATTTCATACGAAAATTCAAATTCTGTTGGATTATTAAAATCACCTTTTACACTATCCGCACCTTCTTTTGGAATTGGATTACCCAAAATCTCAATTTTATTTTCATGAATGAAACCATACAATGAATCATTCACAACTTTATTTAACACATCCGCTAAAACAGAATTTCCATATTGCTTCTGAATCATTCCCATTGGAATATGCCCTGGTCTAAAACCTGGTATTTTAGCATTTTTACGATATTTTTCTAAAGACGCTTTTACCTTTGGTTGGTAATCAGCTTGAGAAACTTGTACTTTTAGAATAGCATTCAATGCATCTACATCTTCGCGAATTACATTCATTTTGTCAGTGTTTTATTAAACTATTTTATACAAAAAATGGTATTAGCGAACTAATACCATTACAAGTGCGGATAGAGGGACTCGAACCCACACGCCTCACGGCACCAGATCCTAAGTCTGGCATGTCTACCAATTTCACCATATCCGCTCGAAGATTACTTAGTTCGTTAACTAATAAATCGGATTTTATTTTCCTTTTCTTTCAAATAGGAGTGCAAAGATATTTATATATTTTGAATTATAAAACATTTTACTCTTTTTTTTGATTGTTTTTATGAAAAACTTAATTTAAATGGACTTTGTAAAATTGTGGATAAAATAAGGAAACTTCTGATTCAAATAAAGCTTTTTCGAATTAAATTTGTATTCTTAAAACAATATGATATGTTAAGCATTGATCCCAAAACGCTTCCGATACCGAAGTTACATCAATATTTGTTAGGCGCGATTGGTCCAAGACCTATTGCATTTGCTTCAACCGTAGATAGCGAAGGACATGATAATTTAGCTCCATTTAGTTTTTTTAATGTATTCAGTGCAAATCCACCGATATTAATTTTTTCACCAGCTAGAAGTGGACGTACAAATGAAACTAAAGATACATATAAGAATGTAAAGGCAATTCCTGAAGTTGTTATAAACGTCGTTAATCACGCTATTGTACATCAAATGAGTTTGGCTAGTTCACCTTATGCGCCTGAGATAAATGAATTTGAAAAAGCAGGATTTACGGCCCTGAAATCGGATTTAATCCAACCAAAACGTGTTGCTGAATCCCCTGTTCAATTTGAATGTAAAGTAAATGAAGTCATTGAATTGGGACAAGAAGGCGGTGCTGGTAATTTGATTATTTGTGAAGTTGTCAAAATCCATATCAACGAAGCTGTTTTAGATATAAATGGTCAAATTGATCAACATAAAATTGACTTAGTATCTCGAATGGGAGGAAATTGGTATTGTAGGGCTGATAAGAATTCAATGTTTGAAATTACAAAGCCACTAACGACTTGTGGGATAGGTTTTGACAATTTACCGTTAGATATTAAAAACAGTAAAGTTTTAACAGGTAATGATTTAGGTCATTTAGCGGGAATAGAAGAACTTCCGAACGAAACAGATGTAAATGAATTTAAACTTTTGGAATTAAGTGAAATTTTTGTATCTTTAGAAGATGAACCTGAAAAGTTAGAGCAAGCACTTCACCTAAAAGCGAAAGAATTATTAGAAAAAAATGAATTAAAAGAAGCTTGGTTAACACTACTTTCTTTCAATAACTAAAATAAATACAAAACAACAAAAAACAAATATTATGTTCAAATTAAATGGAATTGTAAAAGTTATAAATGCAACTGTTCAAGTTAGCGAAAAATTTGCTAAGAGAGAATTTGTAGTAACAGATGCGTCGAGCATGTATCCTCAGGATATCCTTTTCCAATCTACTCAAGATAAATGTTCATTATTAGATGGTTTTCAAGTGAATGATCAAGTGGAAGTTTCTTTCAATTTGAGAGGTCGCGAATGGACAAGTCCTCAAGGTGAAGTAAAATATTTCAACACATTAGAAGCTTGGAGAATCGAAAAAATAGGAGTAACTGCTCCAGTTTCAGGCATGCCTCAAGGAGGTCCTTCTGCTATGACTTTAGACCCAGTGAATGTAGCTGTTTCACAAGCAAATACAACAGCAGAAGATGATGATTTACCATTCTAATTGAATTATTTTTATAATTTTTAGGGAGAATCTGATTCTCCCTTTTTTTTTACTTAATTTTAGAATATGAATCCTTCAAAATACACATCCATTATTTTACTTTTAATAAGTGTCTTTTTTATATTATATATTGGAAAACCTATTATTTTGCCGTTTATTTTTGCTGTTTTTATATATTATATAATTCGATCTATCAGACGTTTTTTTGATCGAAATTATTGGATAAAAAAAGTAATCCCTGGATGGGTAAAACATTTATTTGCAGCAATATTCATTTTTACAACCATATTTATTATTCTAAAATCGATTGTAATAAACGCACAAAACCTACCACTATTTATTCAAAAATACGAATTAAATATTGCCTTATTTAGTAAAGAAATAAAAAACTTATTAGGTTTTGACATTAAAGAAAAACTTATCTCGGCATTCAATTCAATAGATTTTACATCATTTGCTAATTATATTATTAATTCTTTCAGTACTATTTTAGGACATTTAATGTTAATTGTTTTTTATGTTATGTTCCTGTTTTTTGAAGAACAGAAATTTACGACAAAAATCACACTTATTTTCTCAAATAAAAAGAATCATTTGAACACTGTTTCAATACATAAAAATATTGAACACTCCATGATCCAATATATTAGTATTAAAACGTTAATAAGTCTTATATCTGCTACGGTTTGCTTTGGAATCATGTTTTCAATGAATTTAAAATTACCTTTTTTATGGTCATTAGGAATTTTCTTGTTTAGTTATATACCTGTAATTGGAACATTTTTCGCAGTAATATTACCCTTTTTATTTTCAATAATTCAGTTTGGAAATATTTCTTCACCATTTTTATTATTGATATTATTAAGTGTAACATTATTATTTGTTACAAATTTTGTTGAACCTAAAATAGCAGGAAGTTCTTTAAATATAAGTCCTTTAGTTGCGTTAATCTCATTATCTGTATGGGGTACTCTTTGGGGAATAGCAGGAATGATATTAAGTGTACCAATAACTGTTACGATTATAATTTTATTTGCCAATTTTAATAATACAAGACCAATAGCAATTTTACTTTCAAATACAGGACATGTTGGCCATACCCCTAAAGAATAACTAGATTCTAAGAAAAAATATAAAGACTGCAAAAATTATTTGATGAACAGATTTTATTCAATTTTCCCTTCATAAAAAGCATTTTTTTTTTTGGGATCCCGAAAACAAAGCGATTAAATATGCTAAATCCAGAGATGAGAGATCTGGAACCAACTGTATTTGAAAATGACGATACTGAATGAGAATTACTGGCTAGGAGCCGACATTTATTATTCAAATATCAAGACACCAATGGACAGAAAATCAAAGATTAAGAGCAGATATATTAATTAGACAATTTCCGATCATAGCAATAGCATATGCTTTGAGTTTGATTTTCAGAAACATCTATAAAACAAAAGTTGAGGCTGAAATCAAATACAGTTATTGGAAAGATGATGTACGAGAAGTAAAATCGAAGATTTCAATACGGTAATGTATTCATTAGAATATCATTACAACAATATTATGAATTTCTTTAAAAACAGATCAACAAATACTTATGAGGAAAGTTTTAACTCAAAAAAAAAGAATTTCAGGGCGAATTAAAAAAAAGTAACAGATGTCAAGTTTTTCTTATTCAGACTTGAAAAGTAATTTGCTTGATGACTTACTCCTCAGAAAATGGATGTGCCCCATTAATTTCAAAAAAAAAAAAAACCTTGCAAAAATTGTAAAGGCTTTATAAAAGTGGCATCGACTTACTCTCCCATCCCCAACACAGTTGGGGACACACGTACCATCAGCAACCAAACTCAAAATTAATTTCAAAAAAAAAGCCCTTGCAAAAATTGCAAAGGC
>JACOTM010000123.1 GCA_016178305.1 Flavobacteriia bacterium
AAAACTCCTGTTTGATTATTCAGTACATGTTTAGCAATTCTATTTCCAGTTGCATTGTAATCAAATTTCACGTTTTTAGCGTTTGATTGTCCTGAACGAACTATTTCCTTCACTTTTCCACTAACACTCCATACAATAAAATCAATACCTTCTTGTAAATCCATAATCAATCTACCTTCTTCGTCATACGAATAATTATAATCATCTTCAATGCCCGGATTTTGAGGGTTAAATAAATCATTATTAATATCTCCATCCATATCATTAACATCCGTGGCGTCCACATTATCACCCACCCAATCATTTATGTTATATAATCGATTTCTTAACAAATTACCATTCGCATCTTTTTTATAACCATAACTTAAGTCTTCAATTAATGTCCCATCTCGTTTATGTCTTTTCTGTGTTAAGATATTTCCCATTGCATCGTATGTAAACGCATTAAAATAAGCATTGTTATAACTAGTTGGATTCCACTCGTTGTTTGAAAGTCCAGATTCGTAAGAACGAGACGATAAGAACCTATTCAATTGGTCATATTGATATGAATTCAACATCGGCATCGCAGTTTGCGTTGCAGGATCCGTTAAAGTTGTTTGCATGTAACGAATGTTTCCATTAAATAAATCATTACTTGTTTGGTTTTGTGCTGCATGTGAATTTGGATTAATACTAGAAGCTCTATTTTGCCCTGTTCCATTAATCGCTAAGTAATCCCCATCGAAATAATGCAAAGCATATCCATAAACATCCTTCGCAAAAGGGGCGTTTAGAGAAGTCGAAACACCATCTTTTCCGGGATCTATATTTTGGTCAAGTGAGGTAGCATTAACTCCTTTCAACCACCCTTGCAAGTTATACACATAATCCACCCCTTGCAATTGTTGATCTCCAATCTCAACTCTTGCTAAAGGTCCATGTTCATAATAAAAATATTTCGCATCTTCTTGCCAATCCATGTTACTTACTAGTTCCGCTTTCAAAGAAGCTGTAGAAGCACCATTAGCCAGAATCGGAGTTTCTTTCGTTGTGTACACATTAGTAATTCGATTATCCGCATCATATTCATAGGCATGATGCCATTGATCTATTGCTCCATTCTGAACACTCATTCGATGAACATTTCCTGAAACTAAATCAAACCTATAATCCATTCGTTTAAATTGCTGATTGGCAAGTGTAGGAAATTCTGTCGCCATTTTTTTATTGTCTTGCAACAAGCTCACCACATTTCCGTGAATATCATACACATAGTGCGTAGCATGGTCGTACGTTTGATCATTTCCGTCAAAAACTTCTTCATAAGTCACATGTGTAATTCGTTTACGTTGAGTTTCTGCTTCAAAAGTAAAATCAGTTGGTAATCCCGTAATTACCGTTTGATCATAATACGATTTTGTAACTTCTTTTCTAGCACCATCACCATTTATCCAAGTAATTAACTTCACATTATCTATCACACTTGGATTGTAATAATCAGACACATCTGTTCCAAAAACATCTTTAAACCTCAATGCCCCTAAGCTTGTCGAAGGGTCGGTTTTTTCTCCAACTTCTACAACTCTTCCTATTGCATCAAATAAAAAGTAGCTGTATTTTTTAGTTGAACCGTTTCGTTGTCTTGCATTTTCGCTTACAACCAATCTTCCCAATTTATCATAAAAGTACCTCGCTGAATAACGATTTGAAGCATCTAAAAATTGTCGAACATAACAATTCAAAGGATTACTAAAACTGATATAGGTATTTAGGTAATTACCTCCAAAAATCCCTTGTGTTGCAGAAGCAAAAGCTACCGCAGTAATGTTTACTTCATTCGTTGCACCTACACCAAGAGGGTCTGAACCTTGAGAATAAATTCCCGTTTGCGCTTGCCAACTTGTTGCACTTAAATAACCTGTTGCAGAAACCGTTTGGTTTATGGTTCTTAAATACGTGCCATTTACCCCCACCAATACACCGTTGATGTTATCCAAAAAGTACATATCGTTGATGCGTTGCGTAGTTCCCGTAGTTCCTGTAATGAATGAACTTCCCGAAGCTGTTTTCAATGCAAAATAACCGTTGTCGCCTGCAATAGCTATGGAACCATCTTGGAATACGTGTGCTGTACGAATAGAAACGGAAGCACCAACCGTTGAAACTAATGCAGATGTTAAGGTTGCTATGTTTCCATTTCCTGAAATTGTAATTCTTGAAATAGTATTGATTCCTCCAACGACTAATTTGTTGTCTTTTTGAGTCACTGCTCTCACATTTGATATTCCCGTTACGGTTATAGCATTTGCCACTTGTCCGTTCATTCTTTGCTGTAAACCATCTCCAAATGCAAAACGTAAATTGGCATCATACGTCCAAACTCTGTTCAACACATTGATTGGTGCATTGGCGATATTAGGAAGAATCGCTTTCCATGTTTGTCCTCCATCATTGGTAGTTCTCAACGTATAATTTTCAGCTAACAAGGTTCCATTCAACTGATCTACAAAATGCACATCTTTTGCTTTTGGCACAAATACATCTTTTACTTTCACAAAATTTGTTCCCGTAATGGTATAAACTTGAGCATCTTTTCCAACTATTAAAGCTTTTGTCATTCCCGGAATAAAACCGACACCGTATAAATTGCTGTTACTTGGTGTAATGCTTGTAAAGGCGGTAGTCGATAAATTGGAGCTATACAGTACATTTCCATTGTCTCCAACAGCGTAAACACGTCCATTTTCTTCTGCTACACTGTTAAAAGTTGTCGTTGTATATTCAGTTGAAACAGTTTGTCCTGTTTGTAAATTCGTAGTTGTTAATGGCAATTCTTTGGTTGTAGTATTCGGTGTTCCAAACTGCAATAAACCATTACTTCCTGCTACTATGAAATCAGTTCCTTTCGCTTCAAGATCTAAGATGTTTTGATTTAAGCCAGTAGCAATCCGTTGCCATTCTGTACCGCCTGTTGTTTTTCTAAAATAAAACTGACCATCAACTCCTGCTGCTACAACCCCCAAACCACTTTGGTATTCCATTGCACTTAGTTCAATCGGTACAATGCGTGTACGTTGGTTGCTTGGATTTGTTGAACTTGCTGGTATGCTATTGAATTGAGCAGTCATTTTTACATATTCCAATGTCCCATCACTACCAACACCTATAAAATGTCCAACACTTCCTATTTTTTGTACTTCAATGGATTGCAAAGTGATTTGTGACAAGGCTTGCGTTGTTAGTGTGTAAGTAATTAAGGATGAACCGTTATTTGCTCCAACGTTTACTCTACCAATCAACTTATTGGTGTTATTGTAAACAACTACAAGATCAGCAGATTCATTTATAGCAATACCACCAATCATATCAGAGGCAGTTACACCTATACTTGCAAACGTAAACGTTGTGGCGTTTGTTAATTTGGAAATATAATACGCTTTATTGTCTGCCGTTTGTACAACTCCTTTAATCGTTCCATTCGGCAAAATTCTTGATTCGATTGCTTTTACGGTACTTCCTGCCAATACTGAACTTACGGGTGTATTCGTCCAAATAGGTAAATTAATAAAAGCATTGGAAGTATAATATGTTTTTCCATCGTTTGCAGTCAAAATCAATGAAACTTCATTCGCTGATTTTCGTCCAATCCATCCTGCCGTAAAATTAGTAGTCGGAGCAATAAACGGAACTTCTACTTCTCCACCAGTTTTAGGGAGCACCAAAATTAATCCGTTATTCCCAACAGCTAAAATTAATGTTCGATCTTCTGAAATAGAGAGTTCGGTATATCCATTATTGTTTACTGCTGTCCAAGTTTTTGCTCCATCTAGGGTTTGCATTACATTTACCAATCCTTGATTGTCAACCAAAGCAATACCGTTCAATTCATCAAAAAATTCTATCTCTTTAACATTTCCATTGATCGTGTTAGGCACTACCATCCATTTACTGGAAGTTGCTCCCGATACGCCACTGTTTTTATAAATTCGTCCATCTTTTCCGCAAGCATACGCTTTTAGATTATCATAAAAAGCAATGTCATTTAATTCGGAAGTCGTTATATTCGTCTCCGCTGTCCAGCTAGTTCCATTGACACCAATTGTATAAAAAGAACTTTGATTGTTTCCAACTATCGGAGTATTCACAGTACAATAAAAACTACTTCCATCTGTTGTTATGGCACGAATAGAATTTAACGAATTAGCAATAATTCCTGTACTCATTGGAGTAAATGTTTGCGAAGTAGCAGTAATTACAGCTTTCACCACACAATTTTTCTCTCCAACAATATAACCTGTAAAAGTTCCCGAAGGAGATTCAATAAAGGCAAAATCATTCAGGTTATTTATCATTCCTGCTCCGCCAATAGAGTAAGTCGGTAGCATATCCCATTTGTTTCCGCCATCCACAGTTCTCAATACGATGCCTGCTTTTCCGATTGCAATACCCAAGGTAGCATTCAAGAATTGAACTTTTTTCAAATCTTCACCTACCAATTGATTTACACGGCTCCAAGTTGTTCCCGCATCTTCGGTTTTATACAAATAACCTCTGTTACCGATATATCCACTCAAATAACCTCTATTGCTATTGATCATTTGTATTTGAGTTGTTTGCAATTGTGCATGTAAGCCATTAGGCAAAGTCAATTCAAAAATATTCATCGCATCCGCATCTGGTGTTTTTTGCGCTACCAATTGATTTAAACTGTTGTACTCGTAAGTTGTGACCAATTTATGATCTGTAAATACCGTTTTGGTATCATTCACACGGTCATTGCTAATTTGCATTTTTAAAGCATCTGTAGAAGAAGTAATAGGTAATAATTTTGTACCACCCGGAGGAACCGTTTTAATTAAATTTCCTGCTTGGTCATAGTAATAAAGCGTAAAATGATACATTTTATCTTGATAGGTATATGTCATGTTTTCATCCACTGCCAAACAATGACTTTTGTAACGTTTTATCAATTCATTGTTCAAACTATCTACATACGTTTGATAATTCAATTGCGCATCAAACATCGCTTGATTAATTGCCATTTCGATACAATCATTCACTAATGTTACTGTTGGAAATTCTGTTCCGATAATGTTGTTTGCTTCGGGCTCACACGGTGGCGTAGAAATTTCCTGACATAAATCGACAAGAGAGGTATAATAATAAAACTCACTTATTTTTTGGATATAACCTAAGGATACAGTACCATTTTTAATATTATCAAATCGTGCGCATAACTCATTGACACAATTACACAAGTTCAATCTTTGAAACTCTTCATACGAATAGATTTCATCATAAAAATATTCATAATTGCTTACTTGAGCCCAATTATTAAAATCGGCAACGCAACTAATATATTGGTCATACGAAACTTCACATGGGTCGGATGGTACAACACCTCCACAACCTGTAAATGTAGAGAATACTTGTGGTGTAACTGATGGAATAGTTGGATTTGTTGATTGTATATAGGCTTGTAAATATTGGATATATGCCATAATACAATCACATTTTCCTGAACGCCAAATAGAATTTAAACTAGTATATTGAATATCTAAATGAATGTTATTGACTTGTGCCCAATAGGAAGTATTAAAAGTTTGAATCGCATTTCTGTATAATAAATATTTCTTTTGACAATCTTTTTTTGCAGGATCGTATATAGGACCACCTGTTGATCCCGTCATTTGATTTGAATTACTACACGTTGGTAAAAAAGGCATTGCATCTGGGCAACTATTCGCTTGATTTAGACTTGTGATATAATCATTCAATAGATTAATTCCTGCTTGTGAGCAGAATAAATTTCTTCCATCCACTTCATTATAAGAATATAACGGTGTTACAGATTGGTAATTTAAACAAGTAGGATTTAATTCCTGTTGAGATAAAAATGTTTTATAAGCCTGAACATACTCTTGATACAATTGATCATTAGAACTGCTCGCAGTAGTTGTTAGACCTAAATAAACATCAATACCTTGCGCTGATTGTCCATTACTTGGTTGAGCTTCTATGTAGTCAACGTATAAGTAATTTTTATCTGCCGCTTTACTATCTAAAAAATAATCTCTTGTTTTAGCAGTCATCGTTGAAAGTCCTGCATTTTGGGCTCTTTGGTTATAACGATCAATTGCAGTAGTATATCTATCATATTCTTTAATAACGTTTGTTCCATATCCATATTCAACAGCATATTTTGCAGGACTATTTAGCCATTGATGGTTATCCAAGCCATGACGATATTTCGTAATATAATCTTTGTAACTATCAAAAGGATATTCTTGTCCATGTAGGAAAAATTCAGATAAAGCGATTTTATTAACGAATAATACATTTGTTGAATCCCAACCATTATCAATATTAATAGAATCAATTGCCAGTTTATATTCTTGATATTTAACAGTTGATAAATCTAAATAAGTGATTCCTTGTTGTAAACGTGTTTCTCTATCGCTCATAATCGTTGTAGAGTCAGGAATTGTTACCGTATTTTCAGGACATGGATTACAATCTTTCAATGCAATACATGATTTACCAAGAATTGTTTTTGTTACATTTTGACCATTGAGGTGATAAACAGCCATCAATTGAAAATCATAAGAATTTCCAACGTTATTTGTTGGATTTACAATAACGCTCAATGATAATATATCCTCAATTTTATCCATTGTAAAATAGGTATTATTTGCTTGATCTTGTAAAATAATTTCGCATTCACCTGCTGTAATAACAAGTTTTTCATCAATTTTACCGTTTGTAGCAATTTGAGAAGTATAAACACTTGAAGTTGAAGTTACGGCTGATCCGAATGAAGAACTAATGGAAGGTTCCATTTCATTACTAGCGAAAAGATTAATCGAATTTAATGATTGATTTACTAAAACATCTCTCAATAAATCTTCAAGTTGTTCTGTTGCATCATATTGTTCTCCCTCACAAGTATAAGATTGAGGTAAATCACATTCTCCAAGAGGCATTGCTATTTTTTGTGTTCCTGAAACTTTAATAGCATTCATTTTCAACTCAACTACTTGATTTGATCCATAATGAGCCTTAATTTTAAATGTATTTTGTCCAAGTGGTACAATAGCATCAAAAGAAGTAATTTGACTATATGAAGATGTCGGAAATGTAGTTGGTTGTGTTGAAAGTACTTTTAAAAATAAACCATCATTGGTTGAAACAGAAGGATTAATAATTTTAAAAGTTAAATCGGAAGATTGAAACAACCAAGCTTGATTGGTCGTTATACCACTTGCATTTTCTATATGATTGCTCACAAGATTTGAATAGGTATTTCCTGAAGAAATTAATGGATTAATAGCTGTCGGCACAGAAGAAGTTAATTTTCCTGTTTGAGACAAAGCGTTCATTAAAATTTGTAAATCATTTGCAAAAGCATTTGGTGTACAAACGGGATCAAAGCTACAAGGATTCAAATTGAAAAAACTAATTTGACCACTCAAATTAATCAATTGATTTTGTCCTGAAACTTGGTAAATTCCTTTGGCTGTAAATGTGTTTGATCCTGTAGCTACTAATTGAGAAATTCCTATCAAATTATCCCAAATTAAAGAAGGAGTACCTGATTTTTGTAACGTCAATTGGACTTGCGATTGATTTGCTAAATTCATCCAATTTGCTGTAATCGAATTTCCAGATACAGTCGAATGATACGTTAATAAAGGAACAACTGTTTGATTGTTATAATCGTTATTCGCTAAATAAAGAGCTCCAAATTCAGGTAACAAATTCAAACTTAAACCATTGGCATCTAATTGTTGCGTTTGTGCCAATTTATTCAATAAATTTTGTGTAGCAAAAGCGTTTGGACATTGCCCTGTCATTAAATATTGTTGGTAAGCAACTTCATTAGGTGTTTGTGAAGGAATTACATTTGTATTGACAAATCGAGGAATTTTGTATCTGTATAATTCATACGTAGAATAACCACAAGGTTGATTGGGATTAAACCAAGGAGAATTAACAAAACTCAAAGCACTATTTATCATACCTGCTTCCCAAGCATTAAACACTTCATTGTTAAAACAGCCATTATAAGAAGAACATTCTTTTAAAGCTTTACAGTTAGCTAAGTCAAACAAAATTTCTTGTTTCAAGCTTCTGTAATACGCTTTTAATTGTTGCCATTCTGCATCCAAAACTGCCTGATTACTTCCTGTTCCAAAAGCAAAGCAAGCATTTGTAATTGATTGTCCTGAACCAAATCCACATCGAACAGTCATTGCAGCCATTTGTGGCATCGTTTTCCAAACGCCATTGACAAGTTCGTATTGATTATATCGTTGAATGAATTGATCCATAAAACCTGTACATGTTGTTCCTTCGTAAAAATTATCATTTACAAAAATTGGATCCCAAGGTCTTAAATCATTGCTAGATGGCTGAATAAACCAATTTTCTAATTGATTATTTGCTTTTATGAATTTGTTTGTTTTTGCCTCTTGAAAAGTTTGAGTAGATGTCATTAAATCATCAAATGAATGACTGCTGTAGGTATCTGTTTGGTTTACTTTATTTTCATATTTAATACACTCTGAATAATAACAATATTCAGGATGATAAATAACCAATGATTTTGCCCATGAATTTTCAAAAGCATTCACAAAATCCTGAACATTCGCTAAATTTTGTGGTACTGTATAAGAAATATTTTCAACGGCATCCAATACAATCTGATTTACATCCAATACAGATGGAACCCAAACTCCATTTATTTGTTCCACTTGTACTCTTGCTGGATTTCCATTTGCATCTTGGTATTCGGTATGAGTTCCGTAAGTATCTATCAATTGAGGCAATCTCCAACTTGCCGTTGTATTAGGTAGTTGGTGTGATGAAGATAGAATTGATAAAGCGAAATTAGAAGGGTTGAAATTATTTGTTCCTGTTTGTGTATGTTCGGCATATTGTCCACCCGGAGACATATCCATCATCATCATATTATAAGCAGTTGAGCACAATGTCGTTGGACCATCATTACAAAGCATATCGCAATCCGCTTTTTGAGCATAATAATCATCAGCCGTTCCGTTTCCATTCGCTAAATACGATTCAAGCGTTCCTAAATTTTGAAGACACGTTTCACAATCTAAATGACAATCACTCGTGTCAATGCTAGCCATTGATTCATTTTGAAAATCTTCCAGTGTTTTTACACAATTATTAATAGAAGCATCGTGGTACAAATCAATGTAAGCCTGTAAAGCATCTTCATTGATTGTTAGTATTTTATTGACACTATAATAACCGGGATCTAAAATAACATCAAAGGTAGTAGCAAAAGTACTGTTCGCTGGGGGATTAACACATACTCCATGAAACGAATATCCGCCTGATGTTAAAGTTGTAAATTTTCCTGTCACTTTTTGTTGGAGGTCTCCATCAGTTAGTAAAGCACCACATTCGTCACGAACTTCCAATTTCAAATCATAAACACAATCAATACACATGTTAGGTAAACATTCATCTTGCATAGGTGCAACCACAAAATCATACGTAAAATGATAATTACTTTGATAAGCTACCGTTAATTGTGTTGAATATTTATATCCATTCTCATCAATGGTCAATGTGTTTTGGTCACTTGTCCCATTAGGCAACGTATTGAAAGCATCTATTGTAAGGGTTTTAAGGGCATTACTTTCACTGGCAATTGGACTTAGGTTTTCAGGTGCATCTCCAGCTAATGCCGTTGCAATTACTCTTCCTTCTTGATCTAAATAAGAGATACTTGCTTGCCCATGCGCATCAATTACCACATTACGTTTGTAATGCGAAGCATAACCCACTTCCGAACCAAACATTCTATCCAATTCCACTTGATTGGGTTGACCGTACAGATATTCTGTTTCGTGACCTGAACCCAATTGAAATTCTTCGCCTACTCCGCCTTGTTTACGTACTCTCCCTGTATTGTCAGGAGTATATTCAACTTGTGCAAAAGGATATCCTTTTGCATCTGGAACGTAGGCTTGTTGCGCTGTTTGGTCAGGGTTTTGTCCAGAATAATAATTGGAAGCTCCTGAAACCGTAGCCATTTTAGGCGTAGTTGTTGCACAAGTTTCCCCAGCCGTATTTTTATCAAAATCTTCTTTTGAATATCCAGCTGTTCCATTTTCATTTTTATTGAAATTTGGATAAAATTTGATAGCAGATTCTGCTGTATTGGAACATGTTGGATCTACTACAGGTACAGGCAAGACATTTATTGCCGCTCTTCCTTGATGATCGTAAATTGTTTCTCCAACAATTACGTTTTGATCGGAATTAATTCTTGTAACAGTTTGTCTATTACGAAGCGTTCCATCTGCATAACTGATAACCTCTTTCTTTTTTCCGTCTTCGGCGTATGTTGCAGAATATTGCCAGTTAATGAGCTGTTGATGTGTCAAATTATTGGTAATATGAAACTTAGAAACAGCATCTACTAAGTCAAGTGTTCCTGATTCAGCCATATTCCAAACTCCCACAACAGTATTACTTGGGTTATTGATGTCAACACCTATTCCACGTAAACGAAAAACAATCCAACCTTGGTCATAAATTAATGAAATATCGTAATAATTATTAGTTGTCGAAATCCTTGTTGAATTTAACCTGAAATTGTAAGCCAATTCATTTTCGGGGAGAACTGCTCCATTCAAACCATAATCATTGACATGAAACCATTCCAATTGATATTCTTCTGCTCCAGGTATTGTATTCCAAACGGCTCTATAAATATCTGCTTTTCCATCACAATCCGAATCAATCAATGGGGAAGTGGAGCTGATAAAGTCTATTTTCTGAGTTGGAGAAGCAAAACTTTCATAACGTTCTATGAAAATATCACCTTGAACAAACAAGTTGGCTGGTAATTGTGTTACATTTTGACCATTTAAAAACACAGAATCCAATGTAATATCCAATTTATAGGCATTGTTAAATTGTGCAGTCATTCGGTCTGTATATTGTGAGGTGTCAAAAGGATTATAATAAATATCTAATTTGACTGTTGTATCAGCTAAGGGCTGTAAAGAAGCATTCCATCGTTTCACACTCAAAGAAACACGCACCGTCATAGCTGAACCAAAATACTGAGGATAGGCATGATCGACTGCCAAACTCACGCGATTCACCACCTGATGATCCATGAATGCCCCCGTTAATGGCGAAACCTGTAAATTCGTATGTGCCGAGGGTTGTAATACCTCCACCGCTGTACCCTGATAAGGCGAGTAAATCCGATTTGTTTCATGGATAATTCCTGATAAAACAGTAAAATGAACAAATAACATCGGCAAAATAACCAATGTCCATTTTCTAAAGTTTGTTGTTAATCTCATCTTTAGTTGCTTCCTATTAAATTATAATCTCTTTTATATATTTCCTTTCAATCTCAAATTTTATCAATTGTTGATTCGTAAATCAATCAATTCATACCCTGCATATTTTGGTTGTAATACAACTGTATCATTATCCAGTTTAATAAAGTCTTCCACTCTTCTAAAGTGTGTCATATTCGTTTTAGTACCTATTTTATAGTTTGTGTAATTAATCTCTAGTCGAGGCTGAATCACTTTAGGATTGTAAAAGTCTGTATCATCAACAGCTTCTTGTCCACCATATAAAATATATTTGGTTACCATATTTTCTTTGTTGAACCAAATTTCACATCCATTGTATTTGGCTCCTTTTTCAAACATTAAGGAATATTTTAACATTCCTGCCTGAACATTTCTTTGTACTGTGCATGAACTATTTAAAACGATTCCCATATTTTCCAATGTTTTTCTCTGAAAGTAAACCGTTTGAGGATTTTGAATAACAATTGTTTTTTGTACCGAATCAATTACCAAATTAAAATCTTTGTTTTGAATTGTCCACTGATCAAATTGATTGATGAATATTTCTTTTTCATTTAAACATATAATTGAGCCATTCAATTTTAATGCAACCTCATTGGAATTATAATCATTAAAAAACAAATATTCCGTATCAAAAGAAAAACTACTTCCCGCTACAATAGCCGTTTCAGAAGCCATAATTTGATTTGTAAAAGCTTCCAAGGTAGAAACTTCCCACTGCCCAAATAAGGTACTATGTACTAGTAAAGAAAGTCCAATAATCCAATTTCTATTCTTCATCTTTTTCAATTCATTCCTATTTTATCAAATCACAATTATTCAATTTCAATCAAATCACTCTTTTTTCAAATTCTCCCGATTTTCTTGAATTGTCATAATTCCTTTTTCGGTTTCTTTTTTGACACGGATTAATTTTCCTTCTTCGTCATATTCGTAAAGAGTCGCATAATTTCGTTCATCTAATTCAGCCATTAAACGTAAAGTTATTGGGTCATACACATAACTCATCATGCTTCCATCAAAAGGAAAAAAGCGGATGTCGTCAAAATAAGCATCTCCTTGATTAACTTGTAATTTCATTTTTAGAGCTGTGGCAGAAGCAGGAACTTCAATAATTTCATCAATTTTTTGCCATCCATCAATAATATCACCATTTGCGAATAAAGAATACGTTTGTGTACTTCCTGTAAATGATATATCTATATGGACTTGATTATATGTTGACATTGTTGGGGTATAATTGGCTTGTTTTACCCACGCTGAAACAACATATTTCCCCGCAGTAGGAGAAAAAGATGTGATACAATTTTCACATGGAGGGGGTGGAGGAACGGTACAATCTTCGATAATAAAATTAAATTTTAATGCAATCTTACAAACGCCTTCACCCAATGACATAGTTATCAAAACAGATCCTGTTATATTTTCAGCTGTCCCAAAAGAATGGGACAAGGTATTATTCATAGTTGTTGTAGAGTATCCATTTGAAAAATTCCAAACTATTTGAGTAATCATATGATTACCTATAACTTTGAATGTTAACAGACTATCAATACAATGACTTCCAGTGATAACAATATTTGCAGTACAAGGTGAGATAATAATTTTATCAGAATTATTATTAATATTTATCGTATCAGTTTGCGCATTTGCATTCGTCAACACAAACACCGAATTACAAATTAAAATACTTAATATCAGTTTTAACAATTTAATTTTTTTCATGCTTCAATTTTTGATATAGTAGCGATTATTAAAATTTTATTTCATCTTGGAAAGTACATCCCTTTGAATCTTTGATTATTACCAAAACTGTATTAAATAAAAAATTCGTACCTGCCTGCCCCGAAGCATTGAATATCCATGAACTTCCGTTTTCATTTGTTGTCATTATTGACTCGCCTTGAAGAACTTCATATTCAATTTGGTATTCGGGAGTTCCATTACTAACCGATAGTGTCATTTGTGCATTTGATTCTCCTTTTACAAATGGCTTTTTCTCAATTTCTACTTGCATATCACAAGGATTATCCTCACATTCATCAACAATTAATGTTTCAAAAGTCACGGGATTATTTGCAGATACCTTAATACTTCTTCGTCCTGTATGCGCCTGATTTTCTACAATTTCTTGATCTTTTCCTACTCTAAAATGATTATCGGAACAATTGTCATAATTATAATCTTCAAAACCATCAAAACCAAGTTGCCGGTATCTTGTATTTGTCGCAACAGCCAATGGTAACGATTGATTATATCCATAAACGGAAGATGAAAATCTATTCAAAGCGTCAACTGTTTCAATGGCTTGTCCAAATGGACTAAATTCAACAACGGACGAAGTGTATGTCCAATTACTTTTATTAATGTTCCACAAACCATTTTGCATTCGGTAAAATGGTAAAAAAGAAGTAAACATTCCATCTTCACGTATATTGGAATTGTTATTTACATAAGCTTGTGTTCTTCCTGCTAAATGTACATACGAAGCTTTTGGTCTATAAATACCTTTCAAACCAAGCACATAAGGATTGGTTGTATAAACAGTATTGGTATTATTGAGGAAACATTCACAAAACGTATTCCAATCTTCTGTATATTCAACGGCTCCTGCTTGTAAAACATTTTCAAAAATATTTGTTTTTAAACCATTCAATGGATTTGATCTTAAAACGATACTACCAATTGGTGTGTTTTGCATATTTTTTCTACCAGATCTTAACAGTTTTAAACTTACAATAGAAGCATTAATCAAACTTCCGTTTTTATCCATTAATTTGATTTGTGTAGGAGTTACTTCAACTACCCATGCAATCAATGCACTATTGGACGTTGTAACATATCCAACTTCATCTCCGACAAAAAATCCATGACTTGCATTCAATTGTGAGGTTGTTCCATTCACTACTTGTAGTGCACTTAAAGGAAAAGATTTATTAAAATCAATATTTTTATATGCTTGTCCCATTCCTTCATAATACCAATGTGCAGGATAAGAAAAATTATAGACTTTATCTTTAAAGTCGGTTGCTGTTTCGGTAAGTAATGCTGCTCCTGTTTCAGCATCGTAAGCCAATGTTCTCGTTTCTACAATTGATCCTAAATCAGTCGCTTTTGTATTTTCCAAAACCCCAAATCGTTCAATTACTTTTGTAAAGGATGAACTTCTAAAAGATGTTCGTTCATAGCTTCCCGATGGTATTACTGAACCCGCTACTATGAATGGAGCAGTAAAATTAATGTTTGCTTGTACACTTCCAGAAACGCTATTAGAAGCACTTTTTCTAAAATCTGCAAATCCTTCAAAAACCAATCCGATTGTATTGGTAGAGGTTGTCCCATCTTTTTGTATTGTCACAACATCATTCACTAATCTTCTTGCCGAAACACCATCAATTACAGTAGGTTCTGATTGATAAAAATATTCAACTTTGGTAATTGGTTCAGTTTGTCCTTCGGGATAAACCATTTGTGATTTAGGTTTACCCGCCATGTCGTTTGTTTCAACAACAAATCCTTGACTGGCAGACATTTCATCAATAGATAAAGAAAAGAAATAAGCAAAAACGGGTAATTTTAATCTTTCGATATGCGGAGTGGTTCTTTTGACAATCGTTGGGAAATCTTTTGAGGTATAAAACTCATGAACAACTTTACCTGTAGCTGTTCGAGTAACCCCAGCTCGAGATAAATCTTTTATCGTAACTCTGCTATAACCAACTTGTGGACTTGGAAAAAATTGTTCCCCAAATGGCATTTCCTGATAATTTTTAATATCTGGTGCTAATAAATTTCGTTTATCATTGGCGATGGGTTGTCTCCAAACATTTTCATCTGCTCCAATTTGTGGTTCATACGCTGCAACACCACTAGATGAAACGCCATCTTGTTGTGTATAATCATATTCCTGTCCATAAAAGTAAGATGGCATTGCTCCTGAAGTCATAACATCCCATGAATCATACATTTTAATGCGTTTCACGCGATGTCCTCCTCCCAGTTTCTTTTCGTTTGGATTATTGAGTCTTAACCAACTTTTCCAATTACCAAATCGGTTCCAAATTTAGCAGAATACAAAGGAATATTGGGTCCCGAAAACATTTCTCCATACGATTTAAAAGCACTAACAAGCGCATTCCCCAAATCGGCGAGTCCAATTCCATCATCAATATCATTACCTCCCGGAGGCAATAATCTGCATAACTGCATTCGTCCAAACTGAATCCCTGCGACTGCTATTGGATTGTAATCAGAACTTCCATTGTCCATTAATGTTTGCCCTTTTAATTTGATGCATCCTGCTTTTGTTCCATTGGCAAGCGTTACAATTTGAGGGGTAAATGATCCATCTAATTCTGCATATCCGGGAACAAAATCAAATTTTCCATCATCATATTTCATCAATGCACGGAAGTAAAGATTCTCAATTCCGTTCAAATAATTTCCAATTTTATCAGGAGTATCATACCCCGGCATTAATTCAAAATAAAGCAAGGCATTTTTAATATTGTCATTACTAACCGATACAGCTCCAGTTGTTTCAATATTAGAAGTGTTACTTCCACTTTGGAATTGTACACCAATAATTTTAAACATTTGGGTCGCTTTTTTATGTTGTACATAGGTATAATCATCCGATTCATATTCCACTTCAATTCTACCTCCTGAAGGTAAATTAATAGCACTCAAATTCCAAGCAGAAACATTAAGATCTGTCTCTGTTTTATTAAAGCCTACATACGGAAAATCACTAGGTCTCAAAGGATCAGTTCCTATATTACCACAAGTAGTTGGTCTTGGTTTGTAATTTCCCCAACGATCTACACTTTTTAAATCATAAGAAGGGTTTTGTCCATATTCAAAAACATAAGGATTGTATCTTCCTTTTTGTGATTTTTGATAAGTGAAAAACACTTTCTTTAACGTTAATTTTCCACCACCATTTATATTTGAAGGATAATTTGGACATAAACTATAATCATATTCAAAATGCACTGTTTTTAAAGGTACAGCAGTCGATGGATTAGCCTCATATTCAGGTAATGAATACAATTCAATTTTATCCAATTTTTTCATACTTTTTGAATTATCCAAACCTCCATTCTCATCAATAATAGAAGGTGCATCATCACGACTACTCGTATAAAATAATAATACATGATTCTTAGTTTCAATACGCGTTACATACCATAGTTCTTTTTCTCCATACGTATAATGCGCTTTATCGTCATTCAAATTTGAATTCAATCCCTCATCATAAGATGCTTTATTTTCTTGAACAACATTTCTCCATTTAAAGTTATCTACTTTTTCATAAGAAAATTTCACAAAACCTCCCACATCTCCTTTGCTTGGTCCTTTAATCTGATCTACATCAATGTAATCGGCATTTAAAACACATGTTAGTAAGTATGAATGTGCGTAAGCAGGTGTTTTTACAGAATTGTAATAATTGTCAAGTCCTTTATCATTGTTTAAAGAATTATCCACGTTTGGAGTATAAGTCACTAATCCGTTTGAACAATCTTGACTTAACGCTCCATTTCCCGAAATTTTAGCCCCAATAGCAAAAGAAACATCATTTTGTACCAAATTATAAGCAGCTATACCATAAACATAGCGAGTTCCATCCGTATTTAATGTAGTAAATTGAGCAATATGGTGATCAATAGGTAAGTCAGTCGTTCCTGTATATGCTTGTGGATGTAAAGCTTCAATTCCGAATCCTTTTTTTACTTGGTCATGTGTTAAAGTGTAAATCACTTGATTTCGCTTTTCTTTGTTCACACGATTATAATTTGATATGTCCGATAACTCGGTTCCGTCTTGCTTTACAAGTGTATTTTTCAGATTTAAATGTGTATTATTTACAAATCTCACAGGTTCCGCGCCACCAATTGCATTATACAAAGCCAAATCTTGGTTTACAGACATTTCATTTGCTTCTCTAAATGGAATAGTTGTTGAATTAAATTGAAGATTCACATTGTTCATTGTATTCCAAACACCTGAATTAGAATTGGAATAGGTTCCGCTAACGTCAACACCTGCTTTGAAAGAACCTCCTGTTGCCAATTCCATACCTGCACTAGCATTTACACTAGTAGTTGATTGGTGTGGATCAAATAAATAACCCAAATCAGGTCGATATGCTCTGTAACTTCCCCCAACACCTTGTCCAGATACGGAAAAAATATCATACGTTAAACTCGGTATAGGTAGAGCAGGGGTGTATCTTGTAAAAGAGCCATCATTTTCACGATTAAAATCCATCATCGCCATTTTACTGTTTTGCCCTTTTTGCAAATTCAAATATCCGTAAGCGGCTCTTGTTTGGCTATTTTCTTTCAACCATTGAGAGTGAAAATAACCTTTTACATCCCATGTGCCATCCATTCCGAAAAAATCCATCCCTGCTTTAAAAGAAAAGGTAATCCCAAAAGAATTCATAGGCATTGAAATTTGAGGTGTATAGGTTGACATTCCAAAATTGAAAGAACTACCTCCTTTAATTCGAAATGAACTGTTTTCTAAATCAGGATTTAGTTTTCTACTAATATCAGTAACACTCTTTTTTCTACTATAAGATAAATTCATTGTAATGTCACCTAAACCAGCTCTTGAATTCAGAGATGATCCAATTGCAAAGGACTTTTTTGTTGTTGATATTTTCTCTGAAGTAAAGTCCATACTTTCGCGTTTAAAACTAAATGAAGGACTAATGGTTGCTCCACCTGTACTACTTCCTGATAAACCTAAACTAAAATTCATTTCAGGCTTGTCTTTTTTTGCAAGGGATAAGGAAGGAGCTAGAGAAACATCTGCACCAAAACCATTGTAATTATTGTAATTAACACCTAGAGAGGCGTTTAGTTTGAAATTGTTTTCAAACATTGTATCACCATCTACTACTTTCTTTTTTCCAAAACCAAATAATTCAACTCCTAAACCAGCACCAACACCTACCGTCCAATCTTTTTTCATATTGAACGATTTTTCAATTTTTTCTGTCCCATTAAAATCATCTGGTAATCCGCGCATTGCTCTATTGACAACCCCAGGATTAAGATTCCATCCAAGACCAATCCATGTTGCTTCCTGATCCATTGTAATTCCTGCATTGTATGCAATGTTTATCGGGTATCCATCCACTTCTAACAAGGGAATATTGTAAGAGAAATCACCTGTAAAAGGGTTTACCATATCAGATGTTCCCATCGGAGTAAAACTAACCACTTCGGGTTGGTCGGGACTTCCTGGCATTTGAAGTTGTTTACTTTCGGTATTTTTTTTAATGACATCCGTAGAATCAACAGATTTTTTCAGTTGAATCGCAGATGAGTTAGTATTGTAATAACCAACATTGTTTTCTGCCATTACCATCGTCGGAGAAATTATATTGATAACCATTAGTACAACCAACATCCACGCTATTGCTCTTACAGAGTAATTATCCTTTCTTACCTTGTCTTCCATATTTTTGAATATTTCAATTTGGGTCTATTATTTATTTTTTGGGATTCAAAAGCAAATAAAACTTTGTTTTCAATGAATCCAGTATCATTTATTTCAATGGTAAAATCAGTATTTTTTTCAGGCTTCTGCATTGAAAAACTGATTGTTGCCGATGGTTGTATGTCAAAATTTCGTTCAAAAATATACTCTTCACATTGGCTTTGTTGTCCATTTTTTGAAAAGAGTTTTATGGTATTTTTCAAATCAAATGAATAGTATTTCAATTTCTCATCATACGATTTTCCATTTCCGCCTTCATATTTTAAAAATTCTTTTGTTCCGTTTTCAGGAATTTGTATCCGTAAGCTAAACTCATAACTCTTTTCATGTTCCGAAATAAAATCTTCCACTTCTTTTTTACTGAGTTTGTTTGATTTAGCATAGTTTAACAGCTTTATTTCCATAGGAATGAGCATTATCTCATAAGTAAACTTCCCTATAGTTACCGTACGAATAAAATCACCCTTATGACTCGTAAACCATTGAGTATATTTAACAGGCTCTACACGAAAATAGGTTTCTTTTTCAAAGGTTAACGACGTAACCAATAGAACTACTACAAGTGATAATATGTAGTTTCTAACTCTCATGCACTAACTTTAAATTTCAATAAATACTTTTGCTTTTTAGCATCAAAAACTTCTAATACATAAATGCCGGGAGCAATTCCAGTTCCTAAATCCAATTCAAAAAAATTAGTTCCTGTATTTAATACGGTAAACTCATTAGGTTCCTCTGTATCTTCTTTAACTCTTTTTTGAACAACTTCCATTGCATCATTATAAATTGTTGCCTTTAATGTGGTCACTTGATAACCTTGATCCATTTTAAAAAAGACTTTTCCATTTATTGCTTCATAAATTACCCCGTCATGTTGCTTTTTAAGGGTCACATATTTCAAGTAAAGAGGTTCTTTTGGTTCCTCCAATATAAATCTGAAAGCTTCGGATTTATCGGCAATAACATTGTTTACGATTTTTTGTATTTGCCATCCATACCAAATATTTGGTTTTAATTCAGGAGCATCAAAAGGATAAAACAATTGTGTTCCTTGTAAATTATCCATCTTTACGAGTGGTTGATTCACAATTATACCTGCCTCTGCCGATTGATTATTTTGAAGTTCGACCAATATTAATCTATAATAAGCCCGATCATTTGATTCAGGTATTGCTCCCATGTAACTCCATGTCAATAATGGTGCGGGGGTATGTATTGTATCATTGTTTGAAGGTGATAACAACATGATATTGTTTTGTGCATAAATTTCATTTATGGAGAAAGCTCCAATAAACACAAATAATAAAAATCTCAATCTTTTCATTTCATTATATAATTAAGTTGAGTAATGATGGTATAAGGCACATTTGCAAATCTATTCGGGTCATAGCTACTATAAAAATTACCTTTTATAAATTTTTCTGCCTTAAAATTCCATTGCAAATGTTTACTAAACATTCTCGTTATTTCTATTTTTCCTCCTAAATCATCTCCATATTCTTTGGAATACGAAATTTTCATTCCTAAAGTCAATTGGTATTTTTCTCTCTTGATTACCCATTCATTTCCAATGATGACGGCTTTTTTCATATTTGCACCAACTTCACTCATTTTAAAAACTCCAACAGAAAATTTATTTTGCCCATTTTCAAATCGAGTCAAATGTTGGAATTCATAATTTTTATAAAGTCCCTCTCCCTGTAAAGAAGTTATTTTATACTCATTATAGAGCAAAGTTGCTGCATTTTTATATTCATCAATAGAATACATTGCGGTAATCCCCATTGTGTAGGTATAATTATCAGTCATTTTTGATGAACTTGCAATGCGTTTTGTTTGTTGTGTCAGGTAATTGTAATTACCAAAAAAAAGAATGTTTTCAGATGCTTTTCCTGTGAAATTACCTCCGAACATTTGTAATTGAATGGTGCTATCTAGTTTATTATCTATATTATTTCTGTCTTTTCGATACGTAAAACCTAAATCAAGATTATTTAAAATGGCGTGTTTTGATTGAAGTTCGTAACGTAAATTATTTGGTTGTAAAACGCCTAAACTTGCCATATCCGCATGTGGATCAATCCATCTCATAGCTCCTGAAAGATAGGTTCTAAATTTAGGAATAGATTGTCCTATTTTTAACAATCCTGTATGTGTTCTACTGCTAGAAAATAAAGTCGTAAATGGCGGTTTTATTATTCCATTATCCAAATGTGTATCCGAGGTTTTTCCATAAATCAAATCTATGGTACTCCCTTTAATAAATGTAGGTTTGTATCGTAAATCTATTTCAATTCCTGCTGATGGATTAATTGTAGTGGTGTCTATAACTTCTGTGGGAATTACCGCTTTATTGGTATATCTAACCCCTATAAAAGCATGTGTTCCTTCTTTAGTTCCCCATCCTGTTTTTATCTGTGTTAAAAAACGTTTTTGTCGGATGGATTGATAATCAAACTGATTAAACAAGTTTTTGGAATTAATTAGTTTATTTTGAATCACATCATTAGTAACCATCAAATTATTCATTGTTATACCAGCTGTCACCGCCAAATACCAATTCCCTTTTTGATTTTCAAAATCAATACCTTTTATAGGAACACTGTTTTGTGTTAAGCCAGTTGTACTAGGATACGTTAGTCCAACATCCAATTTTGTGACATTCTTTAACCAATTTCCGCCCAATGTTTTTAAGCCATTTGCATTGTAATTATCAATAACATCTTTCTTGTCTTCATATTGATGAATCAAGCCATCTAATTTTTCATACGTATTTATGATTCGGCTGTAAGTGTTTTGTAATGAATCATAGAGTTTTTTGTATTTTTCTAATTCAGTTTTTTTTTGCTTATATTCCATTTGCAGACTGTCTGTTTTGGAGGAATGATTAGCAAGTGAATCTCCAATAATTTCTTTACCCTGATTTTTAGAAGCCATTAAAGAATCTTTTGCCTGCTGTTCCAATTCACGCTCTTTTTTTTCAATTTCAGTTTTCACCCTTTGGAGTAAAATTTCAGAATATCCCAATTTTCCTTTGAGTTGATCTCTGGATTCAGTTGTTTGGGAAATCTTTGAATCCAGTTTCTTTTTTAATTCATCTCTTTGAATAGCCTTTAGTTGCTTGTATTTTTCTAAATTAACGGATGCTCGAATGTAATTATTCACACCCAAAGGATTTCTGAATGATGAATAATTATAACTGAAATTAATAGGAATTCCCAAAGTTGTAACTTCCATATCGGCACGGCTAGTTAGTACATTCATAGCCGAAGATGACGTTGTATCAATATATCCTGTCAATAATCCATATTGATAGCCAATACCTACTTTTCCACTATAATCCTGTATTAAATCTTTTAATTGATTGGGTTCAATCGAATCAATCCGATCAATGCTGTTGTTTATTTGATTTTTTAAAATTGAATCAGCATTGTTTTGTGAATTGGAGAAGTAATGATTTAGAATTGAATCAAGTACAGATTCATGATTAGGAACAACGGTATCGTTTAAAGTTTTTGTATAATCCCTTTTATTCAAAGTTTGAGAATAAACCCCAAAAGCAAGTAGAAAGGACATTATAAGGCTTATTATCTTCAA
>JACOTM010000124.1 GCA_016178305.1 Flavobacteriia bacterium
ACAAACTGACATTAAAACAAGCTCTAGAAGAGATTGAAATACTAAAAGGGAACGGTGATAAAAAAGTGGTGTATGCACACCATAAATTTGTTGAACCCATGTTGGATTATATTGTTCGAGATTTTGAAAATGCGAGAATTTCCATGAATGATAATTCAATTGGAGGAATGGTCGTTTGCGATTCTTCTGAGCAAGCCAAAATGATGTTCCAAATTTTCGAAGAAAAATATGCGAAAAAAGAAGATGAAATATCTTATTTAATGGCTGCCGAACCGAGAACTAGTTATGGTTCAAAAATAAGCGAAGAAAGTAAAGTTAAAAGCGCTGCCGTTATTTTGCACGATGTAGAAGAACGAAAAGATAAAGTGGAGGATTTCAAAGAAGGTAAAATCGATTTGTTGTTTGTCAACATGATGCTATTAACAGGGTTTGATGCTCCACGATTAAAAAAACTATATATAGGAAGAGTCATAAAAGCGCACAATCTGTTACAGGCTTTAACGCGTGTGAACAGAACTTACAAAGACTTTAGATATGGTTATGTAGTTGACTTTGCGGATATTCAAAAAGAATTTGATAAAACAAATTTAGATTACTTTAATGAGTTGCAATCTGAATTTGGAGATGAAATGGAACATTATTCCAATATTTTTAAGTCTCAAGAAGAAATCAATGAAGAGATAAAAGAAATCAAAGATGTTTTGTTTCCTTATGACACGAAAAATTCGGAAATATTTTCACAACAAATTAACGAGATTAAAGATCGAAGTGAGATGTTGAAAATAGTTAAAGTACTGAACAATGCGAGAAGTTTATACAATTTAATTCGTTTATCTGGGAATTATGAATTATTAAATAAACTTGATTTTCACGCTTTAACAGTATTAGCCCGAGAAGCAAATAATCGTTTGGCATTGATCAATACCAAAGAAGCTTTAGAAAATAACATCGATACAACCAACTTACTAAACATTGCTTTGGAGGATATTTTGTTTGCTTTTACCAAAGTAAAGGAAGAAGAAATGGTGTTAGCTGATCAATTAAAAAATATCTTACAGCGTACAAGGGAAATGTTAGGAGGTAATTTTGATCAAGGTGCTCCTGAATTTATTACTTTAAAAGAAGAATTAGAGCGTTTATTCAAAAAGAAAAATCTGAATGAAGTAAACAAAGAAGAGATGGAGAAAAACATCAAAGAGTTAGAAGCTATTTATTCGAAAGCAAAGGAATTGGAGAGGAAAAATAAGCTTTTAAAAGCCAAATACGACAACGACGAGAAGTACGCACGCTTACACAAACGTTTGATGGCAAAAGATCCTTTAACAGAAAGTGAAAGTCAGTTATTTGAAGCTTTGCAAGGTTTGAAAAAAGAAGTGGATGCTCAAATATTACAAAATTCTAAGATGTTAGAGAATGAGAGTTTTGTGGAAAAAATGATGATTCGATTAGTGATTGATCAATTCAAAAACAAACAAAATATTCCTTTGGATTTAGCAAGTTCCAAGCGAATAAACGGATTAATAGTAAAAGAATATATGAACGAATTCTACGGTAGAAGAGCATAGGGGAATTGACAATTATGAATTAGCAATTACGAATTTTAAATTACGAATTGGAAAATATTCAAAATATGAATTAGGGAATTATGAAGCAGAATATTATACAGGAGAAATCGTATCAATTTGCAATAAAAATTGTTCATGCTTGTAAAGAATTACAGACTGAAAACAAAGAATACATTTTAAGTAAACAACTCTTACGTTCAGGTACTTCTATCGGCGCTAATATTGAAGAAGCGATTGGTGGACAAAGTAGAAAAGATTTTTATGCTAAACTTACAATTTCATACAAAGAAGCACGTGAATCAAAATATTGGATTAGACTTTTAATAGATACTAAACAAATGGATTCTGTGAAAGGTAATGAACTGCTTGAAAATATTGAAGAAATACTTAGAATAATTGGAAGTATCCAAAAAACAATAAACAGCGAATTACAAAATTCGTAATTCGCAATTGATAATTCGTAATTGAATATATGACAACGACAGTACAATTTGAACGCCAAACCAAGTCACTGATAGACGATTTAAAAAGTGTTTGTGCCAATTATGGTTTAGGAAATGATGGAAATGAGTTCAAAATTATAACACAAGTATTTTTATATAAATTTCTGAACGATAAATTTGTTCATGAAGTAAAGCAACTTGATAAAAAAGTTGCTGATGCTGAAAATTGGGAAGAAGTACTGAAAAGCTATAGTGCCGACGACTATGAAATGTTGATGCTTCAAATGAGTGAAAGCACAGCTACAATAAGACCCTCTCAATTTATTTCTAGTTTATTTGAAAGACAAAATGAAGCCAATTTTGCTGAAATTTTCGATAATACTTTATTAGATATTGCGAAAGAAAATAGCGATTTATTTTCCGTTTTAACAGAAGGCGGAGAAAAAATTGTCTTGTTTGAAAACATCAGTAAGTATGTGACCGATAAGCGGGATGAATTCTGTAAAGCGATTATCAATAAACTGATCAATTTCAGTTTTGAAAATATCTTTGATGAAAAGTTTGATTTTTACGCAACCATTTTTGAATACTTAATCAAAGATTACAACACCAATAGCGGTGGAAAATATGCTGAATATTTCACACCTCATGCAGTTGCCAAAATTATGGCGAGATGCTTAGTGCAAGAAGGTGTAAGTAATGTAACATGTTATGATCCATCAGCAGGTTCAGGTACTTTGTTAATGAATTTAGCTCATCAAATCGGAGAAGATAAATGTTCGATTTATTCACAGGATATTTCTCAAAAGTCATCCAATTTATTACGATTGAATTTGATTTTAAATGATTTAGTTCACTCCATTCCTCACATTGTAAAAGGAAATACCATTTTAGAACCCTATCACAAAGAGAAAAATGGAGCACTTCAAAAGTTTGACTATATTGTTTCTAATCCTCCGTTTAAATTAGATTTTTCAGATTTTAGTGCAGATTTAGATACCAAAGAAAATCACGAGCGCTTTTTTGCAGGAATACCAAATGTTCCGAAAGCGAAAAAAGAGAGCATGGCGATATACTTAATGTTTTTACAACACATCATGTTTTCGTTGAAAGAGAATGGAAAAGCGGCTATCGTTGTACCAACAGGTTTTATCACAGCTCAAAGTGGTATAGACAGAAAGATTCGTGAGAAAATGGTGGAAGATAAAATGTTAGCTGGTGTTGTAAGTATGCCAAGTAATATTTTTGCAACAACTGGTACAAACGTTTCTGTGATTTTCTTAGATAAACAAAACAAAGGAGATGTTGTGTTAATAGATGCTTCTAATTTGGGGACAACAGTAAAAGATGGTAAAAACCAAAAAACACTTTTGTCTAACGATGAAGAAGATAAAATCATTGATACTTTCAATGCTAAAAAAGCAATTGAAGATTTTTCGGTTGTAGTAGCGTATGAGGAAATTAAAAATAAAAACTACTCGCTGAGTGCTGGACAATATTTTGAGGTAAAGATAGATTATGTAGATATTACAAATGAGGAATTTGAATCGAAATTGAAAGCTTTTGAAACAAATTTAACAAGTTTGTTTGCAGAGTCGAAAGAACTGGAAACGGAAATCATGAGTAATTTGAAAAGACTTAAATATGAATGAATATTACATTTCTTTTAATCAAACGGACATGCAAATGTCTGATAGTGATTCGTTGAGGGCAGATTATTATGTTGTTGGTACAAATTTAGAGGTTAAAAATGAATTATTAACCAAACCACTTCAAGCTTTAAAAGTACAATCTAAAGTCCTTAGTGCACTACCTGCCGACCTTAGTGCACCACCTAATGGTCTTAGTGCACTACCTAATGATCTTAGTGCACTACCTCAAAAATTACATGAACGACTAGTTAAATTTTTATCAAGATTGTAACAGTATGAACGAAATAGATAAATTTAATTTAGAATCTTCTGCTTTAGTAAGTGAAATAGCTGCGCTTATTGAGGAAAGTAAACAACATGTTTCTAAAGTTGCAAATAGTTCGTTGACTTTGCTCTTTTGGCATGTTGGTAAGCGAATTAATAATGTGGTACTTAATAATAAGCGAGCCGAATATGGTAAACAAATTGTCGTGACAGTGTCACGACAATTAGAAGAAAAGTATGGGCATAATTATGAAGTAAAAAATGTGCGCAGAATGATGCAGTTTGCTTCGGGATTTTTAGATTTTGAAATTGTCGTTACACTGTCACGACAATTGACTTGGTCACATTTTTTGATACTTATTCCGTTAAAAAATAGTGAAACAAAACAATTTTATGCAAATCTGGCTATAAATGAAGTGTTAGGAGTTAGAGATCTTAGAAAAAAAATTGCGACAAAAACTTTTGAACGTAGCGAATTAGCAAACATACAATTATCTAACACTCAGACGGATTTAATAAACACTTTCAAAGATCCTTATATGCTGGATTTTTTGAATTTGAAAAACACCTATTTAGAAAACGATTTAGAAAAAGCCATTCTACAAGAACTTGAAGCATTTATATTGGAATTGGGGAAAGGCTTTGCTTTTATGGAACGCCAAAAACGAATGATTATTGATGGCGATGATTTCTACCTCGATTTATTATTCTACAACCGAACCTTAAAGCGCTTGGTTGCAATTGAATTAAAACTTGGAAAGTTTGAAGCTTCGCACAAAGGACAAATGGAATTGTATTTGAAATGGCTCAACAAATACGAAAAACAAGAAGGTGAAAACGAACCGATAGGTTTAATTTTATGTGCGGAAAGCAACAAGGAACAGGTGGAACTCTTGGAAATGCATAAAGATGGAATTATGGTGGCTGAATATTTAACTGTAATGCCCCCAAAAGAAGAATTGGAAGCGAAATTACATCAGTTATTAGTGGAAGCGAAAGAACGTATTGAGCGTAATAAAATTGAAGGATAATAATGAACGGTATAGAATATTTAAAAGCATTTTTTGCTGAATCGAAAGTCTTGGAACAAGAGATTGAAAATAATTTGAAAGGGTTGAGATATGAATAACTTTCAATTTAAAAAACTAAATGAGTTATGTTCGAGAATAACTGATGGCTCACATTACAGCCCATCTGGAATTGATTTTGGTTTTCCAATGCTATCGGTTAAAGACATGAATGAAAACTCATTTTCTTATGATTCGTGTAAGTATATTTCTAAAGAAGACTATTTAGATTTGGTAAAATCTGATTGTAAACCTTTATTAAATGACGTATTAATAGCAAAGGATGGTAGTTATTTAAAACATGTTTTTGTAATCAAAAAAGAAATAGATCAAGCTATTTTATCCTCAATAGGTATATTAAGACCTGATTTAAAAAAAATTAATCCAGAATATCTTAAATACTATTTACAAACTTCATCTGTTAAAGAAACTGTTGCAAAAAAATATGTTTCAGGTAGTGCTTTACCAAGAATTATTTTGAGAAATTTTGGAGAAATTGATGTAATTTATAAAGATTTAGAAACCCAATCCAAAATCGCCAAAGTCCTTTCCTATCTCGATGCAAAAATCGAACTCAACAATAAAATCAATGCAGAGTTAGAAGCCATGGCAAAACTCATTTATGATTATTGGTTTGTGCAATTTGATTTTCCAAACGAAGAAGGTAAACCTTATAAAAGTTCGGGAGGTAAAATGGTTTGGAATGAAGAATTGAAGAGAGAAATACCTGAAGGGTGGGAGGTTGAGAAACTTTCTAACTGTTGTGAAATTATAGATTGCTTACATTCAAAAAAATCTGATTTCGTCTTCGAAGATGAAAAGTACTATTTGCTTCAACTTGAAAATATTTCAGATGATGGATTGATCGATTTGAAAAATAAATATTATGTTACTAAAAGTGAATATGCTAGATGGACTTCAAGAATTGAAGTCAAAGATCATGATTTGGTAATAACAAATGCTGGTCGTGTGGCAGGTTTGTCCCAGATACCAAAAAATGTTACAGCAGGAATCGGAAGAAATATTACAGCAATTAGACCAAAAAAAATACAACCAACTTTTCTTTTCAATTCTTTTCAAAGTGCAGAAATGAAAAGACAAATCAAATTAAATACTGATAAAGGTTCATTGTGAAGGTGAATGATATAGCCAAATAAAAATTTTAAAAAATATTAAATCAAAAATATGTTTGGATTTAAATTGGTAGGAATACTGACAGGAAGAAAATTAGCTGAGAAAGAATTATTAAAACCAGAATCGGTAGATTATTTAAAAGTTCTTAAACCAAATACATATTATCCTTTTTTTTTTTTTTTTATTTTCAATGAAAAAGATGGAACGATGCGCTATTTAAAAAAGAATGACATCGATTTGTATTCATTTAAAAATAAAGATGACCAAGATTTGGAAATAAATATTTCAGCGATAGTAGGGAAAAATGGGAGTGGAAAAAGTTCAATACTAGAACTTTTATATTTGGCAAGTTACAATTTAGGTTGTGAATTTGAATTACTTAAAATGTTTGAAAGACAAGGCGATCCAATTAAAGATAAAGAAGGAAATGAAATTTATTTGGGGCAAGATGTTTTTTACAATAAAATAAAACTCAATTTCAGTATATTTTATCAGTATAATAAAGAATTATATAAACTTTGTTTTAGTGATAAAAAAATAGAATTATTTGGAATTGACAAGAAACTTTCAAATGGAAAAACACTTGTTTTTAATAAAAAAAACGAACTAAAAAGACTAAAAGATTTAGAAAAGTTATTTTATTCAATATCTGTTAATTATTCAATTTATGGATTGAATTCAAGACATTTGGGTGATTGGATTAATCCTCTTTTTCATAAAAATGATGGCTATAGAACACCTTTAGTAATCAATCCTATGAGAACAGATGGAAACTTTGATATAAATGATGAATTAAACTTTTCTTATGATAGAATTTTGACGAATATCATTGCAGAAAGATTGGAAAACAAAAAAGTTGGATATAAAATAAAAATAACTGAAAAGCAAAACGTTAAAAGTATAAGATTTACTTTAAAAGAATTCGGAGATTTTTCATTCATTATTCACCCTTTAGCAATTTCAAGTAATTCAAGTGATGAACTACATTTAATCCGAGATGTTCAGGAGGTGTTTTTCGGTACTTATGAAACTATTGAACTGCTGCAAGATGGTGTTCAACTACCATTTTTAAAGGAAATTTATTCATATATATCTAAGAAATATAAAAAAATATCTAGTACATATAGAGAATATATTGATATTAAAAATGATGGAAATCTTTCTGAAACAGAAAAACAAATAAAAATTTTAACAAAAATAAAAAATGACAATAGCCATGTAACTTTTAAAATTAAGCAATGTATCAATTTTTTAAAATTGAATCTTGATATTGAAAAACGTAAAATCTGGGAAGATACAAGAAAATTGAAAAAACAAAAAATATCTTTTCAATTTACGATTGATGAATTAATATCATGGATGGGAATACATAAAAATGAATCAATTACAGAGTTTTTACCTCCTTCCATATTTACAACGGAAATATTACTTGAAAGAGATGATAATGTGCAACAAAATAAAGAATTAACTTTTGGAAATTTAAGTTCAGGAGAGCAACAATATATTAATTCTATACAAACTGTTTTGTATCATTTGAATAATTTACAATCTGTTCATAATAGTCTTGATGATACAAGAATTCGCTATCAATCAATTAATGTTATTTTCGATGAAATTGAACTGTATTTTCATCCAGAGTTTCAAAAAAGTTTCATTAGTGATTTATTAAAAGCCATTAAACGTTTGTCATTGAAAGGAAAAGATAAAATAAATTCAATTAATATACTTTTTGCAACACATTCACCTTTCATTCTATCAGATATTCCTTCGCAAAATATCTTACGACTTGAGGATGGTAACGTAAAAAAATATGAAAAAAAGGAACAGACGTTTGCAGCTAATATTCATCAATTACTTGCAGATAATTTTTTTATGGAAACATTAGTTGGGAAATTTGCAGAAGAAAAAATTTTAGATGTAATAAAATCTATTAAGGAAACAAATCAACATACAGATGATACTGCCATCATTAATTTAATTGGTGATTCTTTTCTGAAAAATAGTTTAAAACAATATAAAAAGACTTTTAATGATAAAAATTGAAATAGAAAATATTGAAGATAAAAAGGACGAGTATATTTCAAAAATAATTGATCCAGTTAAAAGTAGAATATCAGCTCTTATTTTATCGATTGATCATTTATTAGGTAATTCTGTAGATGTTAACCATGTAGATTTTAATGCTTGCAGAACTGTAACAAAATTAATTTGCAAAGAATTTAGTTCATTAAAAATAAATGATTATAAAACTTTTTTGAATGATTATGAGAATACAGTCAAACAGATTATAAGTGATCCAAATTTTGGAAATGATTTTCGAAATATTAAATTGAAAGACCTTTTACTTTTTTTGAATTATTTAATGGAAAATGATGCATTTGAATTAAAAGAATTATTAGTCTGCAATGCATCTGAATTAAAAACTAAAAATGATGATTTCCTGTCTGATTACAATATTGATGGTAATGAAAACAAAAAAGTTTTAAAATTGGCTTTTAATTATGAAAAATATGACAATGTTACTAAAGAAATAAAAGATTTTTTTCGTTCAAATAATTTTATAGATTACTGTCCTTATTGTAATTACACAAAGGTTAGATTTATTAAAACCGACGGTGGTAGAACTGCATCAACACATCAACTTGATCACTTTTTTGATAAAGCTTCATTTCCGCTACTTTGTTATTCTTTTTTTAATTTAATTCCAAGCGATTCAACTTGTAATGGATCTAGTAACAAAGGCAAAATTGAATTTACTGATGAGTTTCATTTAAATCCATACACGGGTGGATTTTGTGAGTTTATGGCATTTAAGCCAAATTTAGTTGGGACTAAAGTAGAAAATATAGAATTAGAAATATTAGCTCCTTTAGGCAGTTTAATTCGCAAACAAATGCTAGGTAGTACAGAACAACTAAATGAGGATAATAAAGGAGACAAAGAGCATGAACAAGGTAATATTAATGTATTTACTTTATTTTCAAAATATAAAGAAGAAATAGAAGTTGCACAAAATGTATTAGATACAATTTATCGAGCAGATTCTGGTTTAAAACCGCTTAAAAAATTTCTAAATCTAATGCCTGAAATAAATAAAAAGGAAACATATAAAAGCTGGTATAAAGATTCTATTAATACATATTTTGATGATAAATTCTTTGGTAAAGAGGGTAAATCAAAGTTCAAACGTGATATCCATGATTATTATTATTTAACATTGAATAACAAGCGCAGAAATAAGTATGTCAGAGATTTAATAAAAGGTGAACTTTAAAAGATCCAACTAACCCCACAAACGCAATCGTTTTTCCAATTCAACAGCAAGTTTTCGATTATTCCGATAAATGGCATTTTCCGCAATCAACTGTTTTAATTTTGAAAAAGCAATAGCAGTTGTAATCTTTCCATCTTCAACCAATTTATCAAAAATCCAAAGCATTCCATGGTAATCAATAGATTTGTTTTTGGCATGATTTCGAACTACCTGATCACTACTGAGTACCATAGCATTGTGTTTTTCCGCTAAGAATAGAACCGTTTTATCCATTTCAGATAAGGCTCTTGGATAATGAGAAGAAAGAATTTCTGTTCGTTCATCAGAAGTAATTACATGCGTTGTAAGCTTTCCAACAGAAGTAAATGCTAATAGAACCTGTTGTTGTTCTTTGTATAATTCATTAAACACATCCAAAGAAGTATGAATTTCAAAGTCTAATGAAAAAAACGGAATTGTTAAATCCAATTCATATAAATCAATAAAAATACAGGCGTCGGTTATAGCGATTTTCATTACATCAATAAAGACTGTTTTCTAAATTCTGCTAATGATTGATTTTTCAATGCAGCAGCTTTACTTAATGATATGAGTTCTTCAGCTAATGCTCTATGAAGTAATTGATCAAATCGTTTGGATTCTTCGATACCTTCATAAGGGAAAGGTTCATCAATCCTCCAATTCATTTGTTTCATCATATTAAAGAATTGACGGGTATAGTTATCGTTTACTATTTTACAAACATTTGCCCGCATCACAATTGCTTGCATAGAAATACCATATTGCATTTTTACATTACCTAATTCTTCAACAGCCAAACGGTTTCGATTAGCACCCAATTCATTTTTAATAGTTACTTCAGGTAATAACATAGCACCAGCGAATTGATGGCATAATCTTTCCTTTTGATTATGAGTGATATCATCATCAAATCTTAGTAGCAAATGGGCTAATTCATGTAGTAAAGTGAATCGAATACGGTCTTTTTTATCTACTAGATTATCATTATATGCTACAACAGGAATGTTTCTGTTGACATATGTTTGCATCCCATCAAAAGAAATGTCAGCATTGATTTTAACTACTTTAACATGTTTATCTTCCAATAATTCAGGAATATTCGGGATATGGTTTTTACCTAAATCCCAAGCTTCTCTTAATTGGTTTGCAGCATCATTAATCTGCTTATATTCTTTTATAACAGGAAAATCTTTTAAAGGATTTTCAAACTTATTTTCTAAGCCTAAAATTTCTTCCAGTTCAAGATAACGGGAAAGATAATCTCTAGTTTGTTCCACAACTTTTGATTCTTCCTTTGCAGGCATGCGGAGTTTTCGGTATTCTATTTCACCGATCTCTATTTTGGTATCTCGGAAAAAGAAGTCTGGACGTACATTCATTGCTTCACTTAACAATGAAATCATATTACTATCGGGAATCACTTCTCCTTTTTCATAACGATAGATTGCTTGTCTTGTAATTCGATTTTCGAGTTTATCCGCTAAATCCTGTAATGACAAGCCATTGAGTAGACGTGCGGATTTAAATCTGTCTGCAAATACTTGATTCATGACGCAAATGTAATTAATTAATAATTAACTTCAGTGTGGTTTACAAATATATTAATAAAAAATGAATTGTAACAAAAAGTTTTCAACAAATAATTTATGTTTAATTAGTTGTAAATCATTGTTTTTATTCTTTTTATGAGTTGTTTTTGTGTATTTATTGGGTTTACAAAAATAAATAAATATTTAAATATGTAAACCAAAATAAGTAAATTTGTAAAGCGGTTAGTTTTCCGATCGAGAAGTGGAATGTTTATAATTTAATTTTTATCATAATGGCTAAAGATGCAAGCGGTAAAAAATTTAACAGAATTCCTGAATACACAAAGCAGGTGGGAGGGAAAACAATAGTTGTTAAAGAACATATCCGAAGTAACAGGAGTGATAGTAAAGGAAAAAGATAACTATCAAAAGAGCGAACTCTGGTGCTCATGAATGGAGAAGATATATTATTAATCAAAACAATTAATTATGATTAAAAGGTTACCATATAAAAATGAAGTAAGTTTTTGTCAAAAAGACAGTTGTATCAAAATTAAAGGAGAAATTGCCGATTACCTAGCGATAGGAATTTTTGTTTTTACTTTTTTAATGGGGATCAAAGCTTTGACAAAAGGTTAATGTTTGGGAGCATTTTTGCTCCCTTTTAATACAAATTATAAACTATAAAACCCATAATATACTACTATGGCTAATTGCGATAAATTATTTAGAGAGTTTAACAAGGAGTTAAACGTACCAGAGAGCAAACAAAGTAAGTTGAATTCTTCGAAAGAATTTGCAAGACAAAGAATTAGGGATGATTTTAAAAATAATCATCCAGATTATAATCCAACGTTCTATACCCAAGGATCTTCAATTATGGGAACAATGATTAGAACAAAAGATGACACATGTGATTTAGATGATGGAGTCTATTTCAAAAGTAATCCTCAAAATGTTTCTAGTACAACACTACAGAGCTGGATAAAATCTGCTGTTGACGGTATTACTGATACAACACCTACTCACCGAAAAAAGTGTATTACACTAGATTACAAAGCAGGATATAATATTGATTTTCCAGTTTTACTTTTTGATAAGGCAAAAGATGATCATCCTTTACTTGCTGTAAAAAATGATGATTTCATTTTGGATGATCCTAAGGAATTTGTAGATCATTTTAAATCAGTAAAAACAGCGCAATTGATAAGAATCATTCGTTACTTGAAAGCTTGGTGTGATTTCAAACGAGAAAAAATGCCAAGTGGTTTAGTTGTGACAGTGTTAGCAATGAACGACTTGCAAGAAAATACAAGAGATGATGTTAGTTTGAAATTTACATTAATTGAAATTGAAAAAACATTGAAACGTCAGTTTACTTGTATAATGCCTACTACACCAAACGATGATTTGCTTGGAGATTATGATGATGCTCGAAAAAACAATTTTATGAAGAATTTGGCTGATTTTATAGTGGATGCAAAAAAAGCAGTTGATGAAGAAAAGAATCAACTTGTCGCTAGTAGGTTATGGCAAAAGCATTTTGGAAAAACCTATTTTCCCGATGGTGAAGATAAAAATGATCCAACTGTAAATCCTGAAAAATTGAACTCAACAATTGGAAATGCCAAACCTTTTTGCAATGTCAGGTAATTACGAACTATTTTCATCTCAATTGGACGAGGTAATTCAAAATTATCAAGGACTCAAAAGAATTGTTTCTGAGAATAACGATTACTTAAAAGGAATTATTGATATTCCAAACGATGACGGTAAGATCATTGGGAGTTTTTTGATTGAAATTCGTTTCAATCAAAAATTCCCTCTTCGATTTCCAAAACTTTTTGAAGTGGGAGGTGAAATTCCTGATGAACCAGATTGGCATATAAACGAAGATCATTCATGCTGTATTACTGTTGAACCTGAGGAAATATTAATATGTGAACGTTCAATAACAGTAGTACAATTTGTAAAAAATTACGTTATTCCATTTTTGGCGAACCATATTTATAGAAAAACAACAGGAAATTATAAAAATGGTGAGTATGCTCATGGTATTCAAGGCTATTTACAGTTTTATGAGAAATTATTTAAAACCTCTGATCGGAAATTATGGAATGAATATTTGGATTTTACCTTTTCTCATAAACGAATTCCATGCGGAAGAAATGATCGTTGTTTATGTGGCTCTGACATAAAATACAAGAATTGTCATTATAAAATATTCGACACCTTAAAACATATAGGTAAGAATAATATTACTAATCATTTAAGTTACATTTCACTATTATGAAAAGAAAGTTATTTATCGGTTCATCCAAAGAAGGATTAACCCATGCACAAAAATTAAAAGAAATTATAGAATCAGAATTACATGAGTGGATCGATTGTACCATTTGGAGTGATGGAGAAATTTTTGGTTTGAATAACAGTACTCTGCATTCTTTGGTGCAAGCATCAAGAAAATTCGATTATGGTATTTTAGTTGCTTCTAAAGACGATATAACAAAGTATAGGAAAACAACGGTAATTACCCCTAGAGACAATGTCATGTTTGAAATGGGGATGTTCTTAGGTAGTTTAGGGCTAACCAGAGCATTTATGCTTGTCGAAGAAGATTGTAAATTACCAACTGACTATAATGGTATTACCGTTCCATATTTTAATTCGATGGTTGAGGGAAGCATTGATATAGCTATTAATCAAATAATTCAGGCAATTCGAAGTTCTAGAAACAGTTTTAATATTAAACCAGTTCCATCAGCTGCATTGGCATTAGGTTATTTTGAAAGTTTCATTCAAAAATTAGCTAAAAAAAGATTGAATGAAGATATTCCTTTTTCTCTCGAAATTCTTTTACCAGTTAATATTTCCGATATTGATACAACCGTTAAATTGCATAAACGAAATAATCCTAGTATTGAAATTTCTATAGATGAAAATGGATCTAGACCTATCGTTCATCAGCACACGAATTCTGAACATAATTATTGGGATATTCCAACCAATCTTCAAACATTGAATTCGTTGATGAATCTTATAATTCCTTCGAGTGAAATAGGTGTTAATCCTGAAAAACAAGATTGGATTGAACAAGAAATCAGAAATTTCAAGGGAACTCTTGAGGTTTTGATTAATCAATGTGAGGCTTGTAAAGGATTTGTCACAGTTTCTAAACTTTAATTCTATTGATAGAATAAGCATCGAAATATTGTGATTTAATTCATATATTTTGGTGCTTATTATAAATATGATCGGTTTTTATAGAACTCAACCTCTCAAAAACCTCCTCAGCCATTTCATCCAATTGAGTACTATTCAAGGAAAAATCACATTCTTCAACCTTGTTAGAATACTCATAATAATATTCAATCAAAGCATCCGTTTGAGAATTATCTTCAAATCCCATTAAATTGAAAATAGTATCACTCAAGTGCAGATAATAATCATCCGCTTTCAGACCAATTTTATTTAAACCATTGATCAACTTATTATTTCTTAAATCATCCTTAATCAAGGAGATAATGAGTTCTATATTTATCATAAGAAATATTGTTTATGATAAAAGTAGTTGACCTAAATGAAATTATTTAGCAAAACAGGGAATTTAACTTTTACTTTTAAAAATATTTTGATTCATTCCAATTCAGGTTGTCCGAAATAACCAAAAATGATCTTCACCTGTTTCACATTGAATTTCCGACCATCTTTTTCTCCAATTTCATCTTCTAATGGTGCAATCCACTTCTTAAATGTTCTTAAATCTTTACCGTAAAACCTTGAAAGTTCTGATAAAGTGTAAGGTCGCATGGGTACTTTGTTTGAATTTGACATAAAATTTAGGGTTATAATATATTCTTTATAACGGAATGAATAGGATAATTAGTACAGGAATCTCAAAAAAATCATGTTAAACATCTGTTTTTACATCCATTTTGCATCATGTATGCATGATGTTTGCATGATTTGCATCAATGTTTGCATGACATGTGCATGAACTTTGCATGATTAATGCATCACTCCACATCCCATTTCAAGTATTTTTTTCATAGTAAAAGTTAAATCACTCAATTCTCTTGGAGTTCTTCTAATCTACACCCTAAATTTCCCACGAAAGTCATTAATAAAGTGACAATTACAGACAAAATGGATAAAAAATGAAAATAAAAAGTACATGAACTGACAAATTGGTCAACTCTTAATTTCAGATGGTTCTAAATTGACTGAAAAATCACTTAGATATGGAAAAGTTTGAAGAAAATGAGCAGAAAAAAGTTTCTGCTGAACAGTTGAAAAAGATTCTCAATAAGAATGGGAATAATTACACAGATGAGGAAGTGGAGAAAATAAGGGAATTCCTGTATTTGTTGGCTCATATTGAATTAGAACATATCAAGCGACAGAAGGAAGAATCCACGAAAGTAATTACACTTCGCTCGATTGAATACAAAATAGCCAGCTAAAAAAGGATAGTAAAAATTATAAAATAAGAATTATGAAGAAGATAAATTGCATACTCTATATTAGAGTAAGTACGGATGAACAAGCCGACAAAGGCTACAGTCAAAGACATCAGGAAGAAATATTATCTAAATATGCTTTGATGAAAGAATACAATATCATTGCAATATTCAAAGAAGACCATTCTGCTAAATCATTTATTAGACCTGAGTTTACTAAGATTATTGGAATACTTAAAAAGAAGAACCACGAAATTAACTTATTGTTATTTACAAAGTGGGATCGCTTTTCTCGAAATGCTGGTGATGCTTATGCGATGATTAATAAGTTAAATAAGTTCGGAGTAGAACCGCAAGCAATGGAACAACCGTTGGATCTATCTGTACCCGAAAATAAAATGATGTTAGCTTTTTACTTAGCTGCTCCTGAAGTGGAAAATGATCGAAGATCCTTAAATGTTTTGGTAGGAATGCGCAGAGCGAAAAAGGAGGGGAGGTATGTTGGTTCAGCTCCCAAAGGTTATTCCAATAAAAGAGATGAGCAAGGCAGAGCAATCATTGTTCCGAATGATCAAGCTGATCATATTCGAAAAGCATTTGAATGGCTTGCAACTGGATTATATAGCAATATTGAAGTGAAGAAAATGATAGAAGCTAAATTTGAACATTATATGAGTATAAGTCATTTTCATACATTGATTCGTAATCCGATTTATATTGGCTATGTACCAATCAAAGCGTACAAAGATGAAAAAGCACACTTAGTAAAAGGTATTCACGAACCATTGATTGATGAAGCATTATTTTGGAAGGTTCAAGATCTACTCGCAAAGAAAGCTAAAATATTACCTCCAAAACAAGCCAAAATTAGAGAAGATTTTCCGCTTAGAGCCATTTTACAATGTAGAAAATGTGGCGGTTCGATAACTGGATCAAGATCAAAAGGAAATGGTGGTCTCTATAGTTATTATCATTGTCAACATCAATGTAGGGAACGCTTCAAAACAGAAAGTGCAAACGTAGCTTTTGAAAAATTGTTAGAATCCTTCAAATTCAAAGAAGAAGTGATAGACGGATATGCAGAAATTCTGATCATAGAACTAAAAGCACAGCAAAAAAATGGAAACACAAGGGTGATTCAAATCGAGAAAGAAATCAGTCAATTCAAGGAACGAATTTCAAAAGCATTACAATTGATGTTAGATGGTGATATTAGCCCTGATGATTACAAAACGATCAAATCCAACTATGAAGAAAAAATCACAGATTTGAATCGAAAAAAGATCATTAGTTCGACTTCCGAAATGACATTAATTCAACAATTGGAATTTGGATATGGAAAATTGAAAAATCTTTTGAATTATTATCAATCAGTTGACATTAATACCAAGCAAGCAATCATCAGTTCAATTTTTAAGGATAAAATTACATACGAAAATGGGCAATATCGAACCCCAGTTTTTAATGAAGTGATCAATCTTATTCTCAAGAATGACAAGGGTTTAGGAAAGAAAAATAAAAAGACATCGGGGGACAATCCTCCGATGTCTTCTCAAGTGCCCACGACTGGATTCGAACCAGCACACCACTGAAGGCACCAGCCCCTCAAGCTGGCATGTCTACCGATTTCACCACGTGGGCAAATTATAAATTTGAGTGCAAATATAATCGTTTTTTACTTTTCTAGAGGAGTGGGGAGGAATTTAACTTCGTTTTTTTTGTTTTTTAAATTTTAAATTTTTATTTTTTTGATATTTTTATTTTTTTTAATGTGCTTAATTATCTATCGATTATCTGTTTATCATTTTAGCTTGATGTCAGAATTGTAGATTTTTTTTCTTATTTCTTTTTATAAAGGTAAATTTAGACAGATTTTGTATGACCAATTTTTTACACTATTTTCCAATTAAAATTTAAAGAATTACACTTCGAACAATTGATATATTCGTTAGTGAAATTTTCAAAATTACACCTATTACATTTGCCATATTCATCATTTAGATGCATTACAATAAATTTAGAAACTTTATAACAATAGTTCGTTAAATTTTCAAGCAGCAATTTTCCCATAATCCAATAGTTGCCGTATTTTCTTTTTATTTTTCGTTAAGTATGGCTTAAATATCGAACATGACAAATATTCGATTCATGAGTAACTCATTGTGATATTGAGTTTTAATATCAACCATTGAAAATGATTTTCTTTTCTCTTTTTGAATGGGAAGCCAGTGTGTTATTTTTGCAATATTGATCGTTGTTAAGGACATATTAAAATGAAAATCAAGTTTGTTTTGACTTCTGGCTTGACAATCATCCAATCCTGTAT